>CAKVBE010000166.1 GCA_934725005.1 uncultured Rickettsiales bacterium
CTTCGTTTGTATTATATAATATAGTTTTATAAAATTCAATTAATTATGAATATTTGTATCCAATTTTTGAATGTATTAAAAATATTTTGTAAATTCATATACAAAAAAACTCTAAAATATTGATAATTCAATAATTTTAGAGTTTTATTTATGGCTCCTCATTCAGGAACTACTAAAAACTTTGAAATACACCTTACAAGCTTATTACAAACTTTGCTTTTTCTTTCGTGGGAAATGTTATGGGAAATCTATTACAATTTTTAACAAAGTATAGCATAATATAAATATAAAAGCAACTAATTTTTATGTACTAAATTTTTAACTTTTCCGTTATCTATTTCAATTACATTATCAGCTATATTTTCTATTTCTTTTTTGTGAGTTATTACAATAACAGTATGATTTTTCTTTAATTCGTTTAAAATATTAATAATATTCTTAATTTTCTCTACATCTAATGAAGATGTTGCCTCGTCAAATATTAATATTTTACCATCTTTAAGTAATGTTCTTGTTAAAGAAAGTAATCTTTTTTGTCCACCTGATATATTATTAGAATTTTCATCTATAATTGTATCATATTTATTTGGTAATGTTTCTATAAATTCATCTATTCCTGTAAATTTACATATTTCTTCCTGCTTTTTCGTATTATTGTCTATAAGATCAAAGTTTTCTCTTATACTTAAATTAAATAAATATGAATCTTGATTTAATACTGATATTTCTTTATAATATGATGTTTTGTCAATGTTTTGAATATTAATATTATCTAGCAATATTTCCCCATTAGTTGGATTATATAAACGCATTATTAAATTTACAATTGTTGTTTTTCCAGCCCCGTTTGTTCCTGTTATTACTGTTATTTTATTTGGTTTTATAACAAAATTCAAATCTTCTAATAATTTCTCATTGTTATAAGAAAATGTTACATTTTTAAATTCAATTAACCCATTTACATTTTCTATTTTTTCTAATTTTTCTTCTTTTATATTATTATATTCAAGTATCTCCTTTATCCTATTTACAGATACATTTTGTTCTTTTATTGATTGACTAGCTTCCATAATATTTTCACTTGCTAAAAATAACGAATCAAAGTATGAAATTATAATTAACATTATACCTATAGTAATTTTATTATTTGTCATTAAATATACACATGCAAAATATATTACCAATTTAATTATAATTAAAAAACATTTTAAAATTGTTTGTCTGTATCTTTCATATTTCTTCTTATTTCTATACGCATTTTTCCAAGATTTATATATATAATTATATTTGTCATCCATTGACTCAAAAAAATTTAAAGTTTGAATATCTTTTAATCCTTGTAATGTTTGATTTATTAATCCAATTAATTTATCTTTTTCTCTTATTTGTTCTTTAAAATACTTAATACTTTTATTACTTAGGTAATTACTTCTTTTAGTATAAATTACATTGATTGTAATTATAAATAGTGCTAAAAATACATTAGTTTTAAAAAAATAAAATGTAACTATTATACTTTTTAAAATATTTAATGCAATATTTAAAATATTATCTGCCATTTCTCCAATATTTATAACATCACTTATTAAACTATTTACAATTCTACCTGTTGATATTTTACTTCTATCTTCTTCGTTTAAACTATATATCTTTTTTACAATTTTTTGAAATATTGTTATATAATTATCTTTAAAGAATCTTTGATATGTATATTTATCAAAATATCCTAATATATTTCTTAAAATCTTTAAAAGACTATAGTTTATAATACTTGCAAGCGTTGCTACGAATAGTGAATTTGTTATGTTTTCAATTATTTTTGCACTATATATTGGGATAATTAATTCTATAATAATATTTAGCAAATAAATAAAATAATATGGTATAAGTTTCTTTTTATCTTCTTCTATTAATTTATAGTAATTTTTGATAATCCTTTTATATTCATTCATATTAATTTCTGCTCCTTTATCATATTAAATTTCCTTAAAAATTATCTCAAAAAAGGCACAAAAAAACTTGACATTTTATACTCAAAAAATGTCAAGTAATTGGTATTAATATTTCTACAAAATCCTTATAATATACTTCTATAATTGGTAATTTTAATAATTTATAATTTAATGATTTTATATATTCCTTTATTCCATTATTTATATTTTTTATTATATCATCTGGTGCAAAACTTGTTGTTTTGATAGCAAAATAATTGCATTTTTTTATATTCAAAGTTTTAGAATTATCAAACTCCTTTTCTAGCAAACAATAATAAAAAGTTTTGTCATTATTTTTTTCTAAAAAACCATATCTTTTATTACCAATAAACTCTGGATGTTCTTTTTTTACACACTTCCAAAAATCTAATATTTCCTTTGCTCTGTTATTATAATCAATTTTTTTCATAATGTAATATAAACTAATAAATTCCTTATTTTTATATATTTTATAATCTATATCATAATTTTTAATGTTTTCGTTAAATGTTATTTTATTAAATAATTTAAGTTTACTTTTTGATTTTTTTAAGTCTTTTGGAGTAATACCTTGAAATTTTTTTAATGCTCTGTTATAGCTTGATGGAGAATTATATAAATATTTATATGACACATTTGTTATATTTTCTCCATTTAAAATATCTGTTACAGAAAGACTTAATCTACGTAACCTTATATATTCATTTACTGTTATTCCTGTTAGACAACTAAATACGCTTTTTAATGTGTTTTCATTTAATCCTATTAAATGAGCCAGCTCTGTAATAGTTATTTCTTCTAATATATTATTTTCTATATATTCAGTTACTTTATTTAATTCCTTGTAAATGTTGTACATATTTTCACATCCTTAATATGCTGATTATCTAATAGCGGTAATATTATTTAATAAAATAAAAGCTCTGTAAATATACTTTACAAAGCTTTATTATTTGGCTCCTCGTGTTGGGCTCGAACCAACGACCTATCGGTTACTGCACTACACTAATTTTC
>CAKVBE010000167.1 GCA_934725005.1 uncultured Rickettsiales bacterium
AGCCACTGCTGACGGCGTGGTTACATACGCAGGAGAAAGAAGAGGATATGGCAATTACGTTAAGATAAGACACGAGAATTCTATAACAACAGAGTATGCACATTTAAAGAGTATAGCTGTTAAAGTCGGCGATGCTGTAAAAAGAGGCGATTTATTAGGATTACAAGGAAACACCGGTAGAAGCACTGGTACACATTTACACTATGAAATAAGAGTTGATAACGAAGTTAAGGACCCACGTGATTTCATAAAAGCCGGGGATAGAATTTTTTAATAACAATTTAATGTTGGGATATAAATTATGAGTTTTATAAAAGAAAATCCTTCTATAATCTCTAAAGATTTAGAGTTAATTGGAAACCTAAAATCTAAAGGCTCCATAGAAATAGAGGGCAATGTAAAAGGCGACATTGAGGCAGATACAGTTTCTATTAGGGAAGATGGCAAAGTTAACGGAAACATAAGAGCAAAAATAATTAATGTGAAAGGAACATTTAACGGTATAGCCACATGTGAAAAAATAAATATATCGGATACAGCCAAAATCATTGGTGAGATAAATTATACATCACTGTCAGCTGATTATGGTGCAAGTATAAACTGTCAATTAAAAAGAATTGATAAAAACACTTTAAAAAGCGAAAATATATCAAAGCCAGTTGAAGAAATAAAAGTTATAAACGAAAAAAAGAATTAAAATAAGGCATTTTGTGTTAGATAAATTAAAAAATATAATAATTAATGGTTCTGAATTTCTTCCAATATTCGAGGGTGGAAAAGGAATTGGTTTGACTACAGGCTTAACAGCTGGAAGTTTTGCTAAATGCGGAGCAATTGGAACATTTTCTGGAGTAAATACAGATATAGTTGATGATAATGGTGAAATAGTTCCATTCATATTGAAGGCCAAAAATAGGCTTGAAAGACATATTGAATCGATGGAACATACCATAAAAGGCATGATAAGCCAAGCAAAAAGAGCAAGAGATATTTCCAGTGGAAAAGGTAGAATTCATACAAATGTCTTATGGGAGATGGGTGGAACAGAGTATATTTTAAACGAATTTTTATCTAAAGCAAAAGACCTTGTACAAGGTGTTGTTTGCGGTGCAGGTATGCCATATAAATTAGGAGAAATAGCAGCAAAATATAATATAAACTACTTTCCAATAATTTCTTCTATGCGTACGTTTAGAGCTTTATGGAAAAGAAGTTTCAATAAAACAAAAGAATGGTTAGGCGGAATAATTTATGAATGTCCATGGAGAGCTGGTGGACATAATGGATTGACTAACGCAGAAAATCCATTTGAACCACAAGATCAATATCCAAGAGTTGTTGAATTAAGAAAATTTATGAACGAAGTTGGATTAAACGAAACACCAATAATAGTTGCCGGTGGTATTTGGAATTTAAAAGAAAACGAAAGGTATTTAGAAAATCCAGAAATTGGTAATGTTGCATTTCAGTTTGGAACTAGACCGCTCTTAACAAAAGAAAGTCCAATTTCTGAACACTTTAAATATGAGTTATTACATTTAAAAGAAAATGATATTATAACAAATAATTTTAGTCCAACTGGTTTTTATTCCTCAGCTATAAAGAATGAATTTTTAAACAGTTTGATTGATAGAGATTCCAGACAAGTTGATTTTTCATTTGAAAAAAACAATGAGTTTGATCATAAAGTACAAGATGCAAAAATTAATAAATCATTCTATGTCAGAAATTCTGACTTAGTAAGTATTAATAAATGGAGAAGCAATGGATTTTCAAGAATTGTACAGACTCCTAGCGATACAATACTATTTGTATCGGATATTGAATTAGCCGAAATAAAAGAAGATATTAAAAATTGTTGTGGATGTCTAAGTCAATGTAAATTTAGTACATGGTCACAATATGAAGTGAATAATAACTATACTACAGGTAGGTTACCAGACTATAGATGTTTTTGTATACAAAAAGCATTACAAGCTGCAAAATCTGGAACGAACCCAAAACAAGAATTACATTTTGCCGGTAGTATGGCTTACAGATTCTCAACAGATCCTATGTATAAAAACGGTTTTATACCAACAATCAGAGAGTTGGTTGAGGCATTAATAGACGGTAAATAGCAAGCATGACCATTAGCATAATCTACATAATTACGTTAATATCCTACATTTTGTACAATGGTGGAACTAACGCAGTAAAAAAAAATTTCTGTAGAAATATTATTCTGTGGTCAATAATAACATGTACGGCTTATATCGTGTATTCATTGTTTATTTGATACTTTTTTGTATCAAAAATATACACAAAAAATTATTTGGTAAATTTTATTTATTTTTAAAAAATTTGTTATAATGGTATCTGCAACGGTATAATCAAAGATGCGGGAGTGCTCTTATGTATAAAAAAGCAGTATTTTTCTTTATAACATTCATGTTATTTTTAAAAGCCGCTCACTCTATGGTAAAAATTGATCAAATAGATGGACTTAATCTTAATTTTAAGGTATATTTAGATTCATATGTTAAAAGCAAAAAAAGTAACAATGTTATTGATTTTAAAAAGTCTAAACTTGGATTCTCTTATAGTTTCGATAATGAGTTAGATTTTGTAACAACACTTTTATATACAAAGAACAACAAATTCGAGTTTGATCAGGAATTTTTCAATTATAACATAAACAATCATTCCTTTATATCTCTTGGTAACATTAGAACCATTTTTGATATGTACTTTGAAAAATCTGAAGACCATTTATCAATAGTTATACCAGTTATAAACAAGGCTACTGGATTTTTTGTAAAAACAAAAGGTCTTGGTTTTATCTATAAAAACAACTTTAGTGATGGCTTATCATTTCACGTGTCAGCAGTTGGTAAAAACATAAATGATTCAAGCGATGATAGTGGTGTTTTAACTCTCAGAACTTTTTATTTTAAGGAAAATGAAGATAATGTCATACATCTCGGATTAAATAATAGTTTTAT
>CAKVBE010000168.1 GCA_934725005.1 uncultured Rickettsiales bacterium
CTCTTATATTGAATTTTAATTATATAATTGTTATTATTGAAAGGATGTAGTTTTGCTTTGAAAAAAATTGGCATTTTAATGTGTATTTCTGCTGTTAGTATTATTATTTTACTAGTTCTTGATAATTTTGTTTCAAAAATATATGTTTCTAGGTATTTTAAACTTGGTAATGTTAATAATGTTTCTCTTGTAAGACAAAGTGATAATGAAATTGTTTTAGCAACTGATAATTATTCTACCATACAAGTTGTTTCTGAAGAAATCCCAAAAAAATATAAAAACTTGAGTAGGGAAGATTTATTTTATTTTTTAGAAAGAGATTTTGAAGAAAAAAATAAAAATTATCATTTAATCAATTATGATGAAATTGTGCTTGGACGTCAAAATTATAGTTGTAATCAATATTTGTATGAGAAAGATGGATATCAAACTTTATTTTTAATTTTGATTGCTAAAGGTTATGTTATTAAAATGAATTATTGTGCTAGCAATCAGTATTTTGATTTTGAGTTGGAAGAATTTTATCGTATAGTGAATAATATTGAGGTAATATGATGAAAAAATATTTTATGAGGTATAAAACTTTAATTTTGAAAAATGTTATTGTTATTTTGTTGATTGTGGTTATAGGGGTGAATTTTGTTGATATTTATTGTCATTTAAAAGTTCTTCGATTGTATAATGATAAGTTATTTTATTATAAAAAAACTAGCGAAGATAATTCCGGTGAAATAAAAGAATATAAAACTATAATAGATCATCAGAAGCAATATTCTAATCAAAAAATAGTTGATATTAATGGAGCAATTGAATTGATTGAAAGAGATTCTTTAAGTCAAGAGAAGAAATGTCAGGACAAAAAAATTAAAAAATATGATGAAAAAATTAAAAAAAATTCTGGAATTTATGCGATTAACTTATGTGAAATAGATTTAAATACAGCGGAAAAGATTAGTAACTTAATTGAAAAAATATATCAACAATATCCCTTTTTAAAGCAATACTTAACTAATTTGACTATTGTTAATGATGGTGGAAAGTCTTCTTATATCGCTGCATTTAAGCCATCTTATACTTTTGCTACAAGTAAAACTGTAAATAAATTCCCTTTTGTGATAAAAATGCAAATATTTTTAAATGCAAGTTATTATTTAGACAATAATTATGTGGATAATATTATTAATAATGCTGTTGTTACTGGCTATTTTCCTAAAAATGCAGATAAATATAGTATTGTTTATCATGAATTTGTGCATTTAATTATGTATATTTTAACTATTAGGGAAAATAATGGTATAAATCCACTTTTTTTAAGAGATAATTATTTTTTAAATTATGTAGAGAATTTGGAAGAGTATTCAAATGAAAAAATTGCTAAAGAAATTGTTTATGAATCAATGAAAGAGTTAAATATTGATGATGAGAATATACTAGCTAGTAATATTTCTGGATATGCTGCAAATTGTGATGAATATGGTAAAATTTTATATAATGAAGTTATTGCAGAAGCTTTGCATGATGTTTATGTAAATGGAACAAATGCAGCTAAAGAGAGTATTTCTATTCAGAATGTTGTTGATAGACGTATATTAAAAGATGGAATAGGGTAGGTGTTATAAATGAGAAACAAGTTAAAAAATATAATGATAATTATTTTAGGGGCTTTTTTGGTTTTAGGGACGATATATTATTGCTTTTTTCAACGTGAAAAAATTGAATTAAAAGTTGGAGAGTATATTAATTTGTCTAATGCTTGCAAAGTAGAGGATGATAATGTTGCATTAATTAATGAAAATAAATTAATTGCTTTAAAATCTGGTAAAACAAAAATTGATTGCAAAAAAGATAAATATGTTTTATTAAGTCGTTCAAATAATTTAATGAAAATTAGTTTAAGAGTTGGAAATTCTATTGAAATTAAAGATATTATGAATGATGATAAGAATTATAAAGTTATATTTCCTTCAAATGGTGTTGCTACATATACCAATAATAAGATAATGGCGTTAAGTGAAGGAAATGTAAATTTTGGAATTTTTAGTGATGAGGATAAAGTTTTGGTTGTATCTCTTACTGTAAGTAGTTTTAATTCTAGCAAGGCATCTATTAATGTATCTAATTATCAGGAATTAAAAATAGCAGATAATAATTTTTATTTTAATAATAGTCAATTTATTGAAAAAAATGTTAGTAATGATGGAACCTATTATACTGGTAGTAATGCAAATGATTATGTTCAATCAGCAGATCCATATATATATTATGAAAATGGAGTTTATTATTTATTTTCGACTTATACTGATAAGGGAATTGCTTATTTTACTTCTAATGATTTAAAAAGTTGGACTTATCATGGGTTAGCTTTTAATAAAAAATCAAATTCTATTTTTACCAATTATAATTCTTTTTGGGCACCAGAAGTTTATAAATATAATAATCAATATTATCTTCTTTATACTGGAGGTTATTCCGGAAATAAATGGGATTTAAAATTATATATGGCAGTTTCTGATAGTATTGGTGGACCATACAAATATTATACAAGCTATAGTAATTTAAATAATGAATCAAAGCTTGTATTAGATGGGAGTTTGTTATTTGATAATAATCAAGTTTATCTTTACTATCATGTTGGTTCAGAGAATGGTGGAGGTATTAAAGGGGTAAAATTAAGTAGTGATTTGAAACAAACTGTTGGACAGTCAAAGACGTTAATTAATCCTGCTTCTAGTGGTTGGGAAAATCAAAATAAGCAAGAATTACCACTTAATGAAGGGGTAAGTGTATTGAGCTATAATGGAAAATATTATTTAATGTATTCAGCGAATGAGTATTATGAAAAGACGTATGCAATTGGTTATGCTGTTTCTGGTTCTCCATTAGGATCATATACAAAAAAAACTTTAAAAACTCCTTTGGTAGTTGGTGATGGAGTTGGTCATAAT
>CAKVBE010000169.1 GCA_934725005.1 uncultured Rickettsiales bacterium
GTGTTAATGAAGTAGATAGTGTTGTTACATATTTAGTACAGATTTCTGAACCAAAACAAGTTAACAAAAGAGATATTGGGGATTTCGACAGATTAGAACGAATTTTACAGATAGAGCAAACAGCAATAAATGCTGACATTAAACGTATTATAGAAAATCAAAATCGGAAATATTTGTATGATTTGTTTAGAAGGTTTTATGAACAATCTGAAGCTAAAATATCTAATGAATTAAATGGATGTCAAAAAGTATTAGAAGAATTTTATGAAAAAAAAGAAAAAACATTAAAATTAAAAGAAAAGTTTTGTGAAGAAATAAAAAGATTGGAACAAAGTGGTAAAAACTATAAAATAGACCGGATACATAAACGGATAAACCATACAGAAGAAAATTTAAAAGATATTGAAAATCTTGAACAAAAAGAAAAAAAATTAATCGAAAAATTAAAAAATAAGCAACAAAATACTGCAGAACGCCTAGCAATTGGGATAAAAACATTTACACCGGAAAAAATTAAAGAATTTAAAGACACATTAAATGACAGAAAATCAGCTTTTTTTGGAAAAATAAATATTTCAGCATCTATTAATAATGAAATTAGCATAAAACAAATTGGCAATATTGTATTCTTCAATAGTGAAAATGATAGATCTATTATAGATAATATTTACGCTTTAATAAAAGAAAATAAACAAGACAATGAAAGACCTATATTTTATATAATTTCAGGAGAAGCACATTGGTATGTAGTTGCTCAACAAGGAAAAAAAATATTTAATCTAAATGTATCACCGATTAGAAATAACAATGATCCGTTATTTGATAAATTAACATTAGACAATGAACTAATGTATTTTAAGTATGATACGGACAAGCAAAAACTACAATATTCAAGTGGTTGTTGTGAAATGTACTGTATCCTTTTACCGTATATTTTAAATAGATGTATGTTTTTTAATAATATAGAAGACATGAAAAGTTTATTTACATTTAACAGCACAGGTAAAAAAAATATATTTGCTATTCCATTATTGTATAATGGTCTATGCGAAAAAGCTTTTAGTGAAGACATAGGAAATGGAAAAAGCAGATATTCCTTACTAGATGAGCAAAAAAACAAAATTGATAGTAGTTTAGTATCTTTATTTTACAACGATTGTGTTACATTTAAAGATATATTCTCTAAATCGTTAGAATCAGAAATAAACTATTTAAAATACATACAAGAAGACTTCGACGGAACAAAATGGTTAAATATGAAAGGCGGATTCATTTATAGATATGCCATTTTAATGTCTTACGCTTCTGATATGAAATATAGAGAACATCTACAGGAATATTTTGAAATACATCTAAAAGAATTTCCTAAATATATTTGTCAGGGCAAAGAAGTAGAAAACTCTGATTTAAGTAAAGAAGTAAAAGATCATGATTTAAGTAAAGAAATTTGTTATGTAAGCGATGAAGAAAAAGAATATTTTAAGAAAAATTTTCAAACGTTGTTATTACAATTCAGTGAACTGTTTTTGGGTGATCAATTTATAAAAAATATTGAGCATGATTCAACCAAAATAGACTTGACAGAAAATCTATTAGAACCGATGAATGAACCAAGCTATACAATACCAATTATTAACATATCAAGACAAACATTAAATAGTAGAAATGAGACCATTAACAAGCAAGCGGAAAGTTTGTGGCAGCAATGGGAAGATGAAGCTGATAAGGATGGAAAATTTAATAATCACAAAATTTTTTGTAATTCAAAAAGAGGTGAGTTCCTTAATGATGACGTAATCAAAAGTATTTTTCAACATACTTTTCAAAGGGAAATACCAATCATAGTATCATCATCTTTACCTGAAAAATTTATAAATGATAATTTTAATTATAACACTATACCAAGTAATATAATCGTTAATACAGGCGGACATTTTATTCCAGTTAATATCCGTTTAATTCAAGATCATTTGTACTTTATGGTTTCGGATTCCTTTTCTGATGAACAACAAATTCTGGATAATCCTACAAACATTATTTGTTCAGACGCATATAAAATATTACAACGTATATATGATTCAATCAATGAATCAAGACTAGAAAATAACGAGAACAAAATACAAGCGTCAATCATTAATTTGTATGATCAAGTTAGGCAACAAAATATGCTAACAGAAGATCAAACTATAAGAGATAAAAATACTTGTGCGATTTGGGCAGCTATAAATGCAGTTGATATGCAAAATATAACAAACGAACAATTTATAAAAATTGTGCAACAATCAAAGACTGAAGATATCAAACTAAAAACTTCTGTGGAACATGATGCAGAAACAGCAGATTATGGATTTACAAATGTATTTTGTATACCATCTACTACCGAAATACCACAACCATTAGTGCCTGGTCCATTACAAGAAGATACCACAATACTCGCAAATGAAGCAAAAATTAAAACAGACACTCTAAAAGAAGAAAAACAGTCTAAACAAACATCAAAAAGTAACACAATATAACTAACATATAACAAAACACCATGTCAAACATGAATATTCAATATACCCAATCACATATAATTCAAATAATGACTGATGTAATTGGTCTTTATTTGATTATAAAAAAAGATAGTGAAAATAGAGCTAAACTTACAGTGAAAACAATATTAATGTCATTATTTAAAAATGATTT
Organism: uncultured Rickettsiales bacterium; assembly: GCA_934725005.1. The sequence continues at coordinate 2,689 of CAKVBE010000169.1, forward strand.
AAATGTATTTTATAAATATTATGATATGTTCAGGACTACTTTATTTAAAATAAAAAAAGATAAAATTTTGAATGATAAAGAAATAAATATCAGAGAAGTAGCTTTTTCTTTATTAATGCAGATTAAACTAATTGTGGATAGTTACTATAACATGGACAATTATAATAATGATGTCGCTCTAAATGAAACAATGAAAAAACGTTTTTCTGATCTAAATAATAAAAATTTTTACTTGTTCAGATTAGAT
>CAKVBE010000170.1 GCA_934725005.1 uncultured Rickettsiales bacterium
CTATATCAGCGTCTTGCTCTATAGAACCGGATTCCCTTAAATCTGATAATTGTGGTCGTCTATCTTCTCTTTGTTCTACCGTTCTTGATAATTGAGATAGTGCAATTACCGGAATATTGAATTCTTTTGCAATCTCTTTTAGACTTTGTGTAATTTCACTTATTTCCTGTACTCTATTTTGTTTTGCTACTGCTGATACTCCGTGAATTAATTGTAAGTAGTCGACAATAAGAATTCCTAAATTATGTTGTCTTATTAATCTTCTAACTTTTGTTTTAATGCTTGTGACAGTCATGCCGGCAGTATCGTCTATGTACAGTGGTAATTTTGAAATTTCATCTGCCTTTTCTATTATTTTGTTCAATTCGCCGTCATCTATTTGACCTTTTCTGAAGTTTTCAGATTGTATTCCTGTTTCCATTGATAAAATCCTCATAGCTATTTGATTTGCTGGCATCTCTAATGAAAAAAATCCCACACTTTTAGTCTCTCTACCTTCTCTTTCTTCCCTTTGAAAAAATAAACTTGCATTATATGCTAAATTTATAGCAACTGCCGATTTTCCCATTGATGGTCTTCCTGCTATTATTATCAGATCAGAATTTTGAAATCCGCCGAGAAGTCCATCCAAATCTATCAAATTTGATGGAATGCCGCTGACACTTCCATCTCTTGCTCTAGCTAAACTTATATTATTTATAGTTTGCGCCATAGAATCTGACATACTGATGAAATTTTTACTTTCTTCGGCTTTATTGCTTAGATCAAAAAGTTTTTCTTCTATTTCCTCTATTTTTTGTTTTGCATTTAATATATTCGTTTGTTTGTATGTATCGGTAACTATATTTTCACCTAGCATTATAAGTCTTCGTTTTATGGCTAGGTCTTGAATCAATTTTGCATAATCCACTATATCAACTATACCAACGCTTAAACTTAATAAAATTGATAAATAGTTACTACCACCTATGCTTGACAGTATTTCGTTTGTATCGAAAAAATTTTTTAATGTTATACTATCGGCAATAATTGAGGATTTTTGCAATGTTTTTATTATATATCTGTATATTTCTTGATGTGCCAGTTCATAAAAATATTCCGGATTTAAAATTTCACTAACTTTTGTTAAATAGTCGTTATTTGATATTATTTTACCTAGGACTATCTGCTCAGCGTCTACGTTAAAAAGTCCTTTAAAATTTGTTTTATTTTCCATTTTAAAAAGCTTAAAATTTGAAATTATATCCTACATCAACTCCCCATGAATCGTAGTACTTAATTTCTTTGGAGTTAATCATATCGGAAACTTTTTTAGCTGATTTTTCCCACTTTCTGGCAACATCTACTGTCAGACCATTTTTAAATTCATAACCAATTGAGGCTTGGACAATGTATGATATATAGTCTTTATAGAACTTTTCATCGTCATTCTTTAAAGTATAACTTCCGATAAAATTCCAACCTTTGTAAAAAAATGGTAAACTCAGTGTTGTAAATACTACATCCCTTCCGTTATTTCCATTAAAATTTTCAAGATAAGCAACTTCTACCAATGGATTTAAACCAAATTCGTGTTCTTTTTGTTCTATATAGTTCTGATATCCAATCAAATAGCCCTTTTCAGCTCTTTCATCTACGTTTGTTACTGCTAGTCTTCTGATTGATGCATATATTCTCTCTGTATCGTATATTAATTCAGAAGTTACGGAAAAGTTATTTAATTTTTTCGTGTTTCCGGCACCGTATTTAGATTTATTGATTCCTCTTCTTTGAAAGAAATCTTCACTTAAAAAAGTTCTATCGTCAAAAAAGAAATCACCTCTTAAAACGAAAAAATCAGAATCAAAAGCTATAAATGTACCAATTTTTTCTTTTAATGCATATTCGTCGACTAATCTAGTACCATAAACGCCGCTTAACCTATTTTTATCGTGTGCATAGCCAAAATTAGGATTAAATTTACCTATACCAAACAAAAATGCTTCTTCTTTATATTTAAAATATAATTCTTCAATAACAGCACTGTAGTGATTAAAATGAAGTTTTCTTTTTAGATAATTTTCCTTTCCGTAAAAATCATCTGTTAATGTTGAGTTGTTTGGTATTGGTTTATGGTTTCCATAATTACCATCATAAACCCTCTTTTGAATAGGCCTAAGTTCAAATGTATTCATTAAATGAAAATTGTTTTCTAAATCTAAATCAATATTACCATTAATGTCAAAGTACCCATTATACTTTTCATCTTCATCTATGTATTTTCCATCTTCATTGTTTAAAGAATCGGTTTTATACTTTGTTTCTATGTTTCCCTTTAATTCTAAAGAGTAGGCTATATCAATAATTAAGCAAAAAACCAATAATAATAAATATTTTTTCATGATGCTAATAAAATATTATGATTGTCTTAACAATCGTTCTTAATAAAAATGTTAATAAAAAAAATCAACTAATATATAAACTCAATAAATTCACTGAGTAAAGCAATACAAAAGTTAATACAACCCTATTGCTCCATTCTTCATAAACTCATCAACAAATTGTCTGTATCTTTTTTCTTCTATAGCTTTTCTAACTCCTTTCATTAAATCTTGATAATATGTTATATTGTGTTCAGTCATTAACATTGCACCTAGAATCTCATTTGCCTTGAATAAGTGATGAATATATGCTCTTGTATGTTGTTTGCATGCTCTGCAATTGCATTTCTCATCAATTGGTTTTTCATCATATGTATATTTTGAATTCTTGATATTCATTGTTCCACCTCTTACGAAAGCTAAACCATTTCTTGCATTTCTAGCTGGCATAACACAATCAAATTGATCAACACCTCTTAAAACAGAACCTACTATATCAATTGGTTTTCCAACACCCATTAAATATCTTGGTTTATCGTGTGGCATCATTGGTGTTAAGT
>CAKVBE010000171.1 GCA_934725005.1 uncultured Rickettsiales bacterium
CTTTATACAAACTACAACTAATCATAGTACAGACGAAGATGTCAAAAATGTCTGTGTATCGAAATACGCAAGCGATGACTGTAAAAAGAATTGTGACACCGCAAATTGTATAAATAAATGCGGTAATGACGAGAACTGCAAAAATACATGTAGAACTTGTGAAAATAAATGCTATGGAGATAATGATATATGTAAAACATATATGAAAAATACAAATGATCATTACTTTAAAGTTGATGGAACAAAGATTGATGGTGATAACGGTAAAGAATATTTTTATTTATTTACCAAAAATATGAAACCACTTGGCATTGGAGAAACCCCAGTAAAAGGTGAAGTATATAATTGTTTATTGAAAAAATATAGTTGTGATTTTAATCCTGGCTACAAGTTTAAAGGCTACAATAATGTAATTATAAGCAAAGTAAATGACAGTGAATTTAATGAAATAGTAGATGGATATTTGGGCAATTACGAATTGTTTAAGAAAGTTGGTGAATGCAGTAACTACAATAGTTGCAAAGATATAATGAAGAAGGATCACTATTTCAAGAAATTATCAGGAATAGACGGAAAAGTTGAATATTACGTAAAGAATATAAACTCAGCAACATGCAATAATTACCTGCCTGCATGCAAAGAAATAGGTATTGATGTTAGTGGCTTATTTAATAAAAATAGCGGAGGTGAAGTAAAAGCCAATTTGGAAGCTATAAAGGATGCATCTGGTAAAAATTGCTTGGATAGCTATGACACAGAATTATCATATTGTTCTGACATCAATATTACTTATAATGACAATGGGACTATAAACAAAGAAGTTAAGTATAAAAATGGTATTGAGTATGACAAAAATAATAAACCAGTTTGTTTACTGAAAAGTTGCATTGATTTAACAAAAGATGAAATAGAGGCTAATGAGAATTATAATGATAAAAACAATAATAATCGTAAATATTGTAGTGAATTTATATGGTTAAGAAATGATTCGAAATTGAAATTTTTTCCAAAATCTAAACCAGTATACTGTTCGGATGTTGAGAATGGTAAATTAAAGTTTGCTGAAGGTATTAACGAAAATAAGGATAATTGTTATTTGAAGAGGTGTATTTCTTTAACAAATTCCGAAAGAAAGTTGGTTGCTAAACAAAATATGCTTAATATTAGTAATAAGATAAGTAGTTATCCAGACGGTATTTTACTAAGTATTGATGAGGTTAGAGATGGGTTGCCAAAATATTGTGAGAATCAAATATTTTTAGTTTATGATAGTGTTGACAGTGATAAAAAAAATATTATCGAAAGAGCTGTATTTAATGATTTAAAGTTGAACATCTTACCTTGTTATGATTTTGACTCAAGTGAGTTTAGTTTAATAAAGAAAAAAGCCATAGATTTTAAGGATATATTTTTTAGGAGTGTTAATTATGATATTAAAAATAATAATAAGTTATGTAGAGATATTATAAAACCAGTTTATAATGAAAAATTAATTGATAGTGCTGATTATAGTTATTTGTGTAGTACTTTTATAACTAAAGATGAAGAAAGTATAGCAAAAGCCAAAAATTTTAATGTAAGTGTTGTACAAGATAATGCAGCAAGTTTTCAAGAGCTGTCGGATAGTATATGCAAACAGTATGGAAAAATAAGAACTGGATATATAGAGTACGAAAATAATGAAAATTCAACTTCTTACAAAAACATTGTAAAAGGTGTTGATAACACTATCGCATTTTTAAATGCTGATATTCTTGATATTGAAAATGGAAATTTTGAAAGCGTTACATGTAAAGATTACCAAAGTAAATGTGCTAACAACACTGATTGTGAATGTGAAGAAGTGTATGGAAGCGTGTCTTTTAAGAAGACTCTTATTCCAGATAATATAGCAAGTATTTATCATAATGAAGAAATTACCAAAAAAATCCTTAGTCACGCTTGTGAAGAGAGTTCAAGTAAGTACTATAAATGTTTAACTGAAAATAATAATTATGATAGTAGTAAATGTGCTGACAGTGAAAATGATTATAATGCATGTAAATTAAAAAATGAATTTTATATATATGATTACTTTGTAAACTTTAAAGACTACAGACCAAATTCTGATAATGATCAGCGTGTTGGAGTTAATGAAAATTATTATTTTGATTGTTATTTGCATGAAAATGATGGCTTAATAGATAGTAAATATAGCAATCTAAGGAGTAGTATTTGGACTGAATGTAAAGACAGATTTGAAGATGAAGAAGATGAGAGAGCGGATATTATTGCTAAAAGTAACGAATATAGTTTGAAGTATTCAGCAAGACCGTTAAAATTAGAAGATAAGGATACTGATTTTTCCAGGCTTGTAGAAAATGTAAGTAATGGTAGAAGTCTTCCAAAGAAGAGTGCTTCAAAGTATGGTTGTTTTTATATTAACAATCAGGGATACAATGAAAAGTTTTGTAAAATCACTAGTGATGATTCCTTATATATTAATGATTTTTCAACTAATTTTAATGTAGATGCTCCATATAAAATAGACGCAAATATATCTGCGTGTTTAAGACATTCTGATGATCCTTGGGTATATAATGCTTTTTGCGGTCAAAGACAAGGTGGAACATATACCGATAAATGTATCAACCTTAGTATTGCCTCAGTAGATGAGAATAACAGATTATTAGCTATTTATTATAATAAAAAAATATACGTATATGATTTAGATCAAGCTTTATCAATTAAAAATACTACTTATGAGCAAGAGGTAGATACAGATGATGGTAAACGTATTGTAGAGTCTCAAGCAAAAAATTTGAACTCTATCAAAAAATTGACGACAATTACAATTCAATCTGGAACAAATCTTGACAGTGATATTTTAAGTTATGCTATGCAA
>CAKVBE010000172.1 GCA_934725005.1 uncultured Rickettsiales bacterium
GCAATATACATATACCTCATCAACTTTTTTTGCATTTAAACAAGCCTTTTGTATAAAATTAATTAAAGGCGTTCCATCCGAAAAACATTTCAAATTTTTCCCAGGCACTCTTTCATTATTTAATTTTATTGGAATCATTACAACAACTTTCATTTTTCATTATTTCCTCCTTTTTACATACTCTTTTATATACTGCTCTATATCATATTGCACATCATAATTTCCAGGATTTATTTTCCTACCTATATAAAAATTTTTATCTAAATCTAATTTTTCAATAATTGACGGATATACAATTTGTTCATGATATATTAAATCAAATTTAATTTCATATTTTTCTCTTAAATCGAGCATTTTACATATTTTATCTATTATTTTCTTAAACATTATCTTTGTTGGATGAGACCATGACCTATAAAGATATTCCTTATAATTTTTAGCAATTATATCTGTAACCTGTATGTCGCAATTTTTTTCTAATTTTTCCAAACTTCTTAATTCTTTTAAAAAATACGAATCAACTTCTTCTTTTTTATAAAAGTTAACATCACATATATTACTTACTATATCTTCACACCCCATTCCTTTTTTTAACATATAATTAATATTTATATCTCCCCATGTAAAATAGTCCAACATTGACGTTTTTACTCTAGTATTAGTTTGTGGGAAATACCCTTTAAACATTGCATTTGATATAACAAAACTCTGCGCATTCTTAGCCCATTTCATTATTGTAATAGTATCTGGCACTTTATATTGATTTATAGCATATATCTGATTCAAAAAAACACAATCACATTCTTCCCATAGCCATTTTTCTCCTATCAACTTATGTTCTTGTAAATCTACTTCATTAACTAATGGCAAATCAATAATTATATATTTTTCAGTAAATGATTTCATTTGTTTAAGAGAATCTTTATAAACTCCCATATGACATGTTCCAAAAAAAGCAACTACTTTCTTTCCACTTTTTTTCTCTTTGACAATAATTTCTTTTCCACCAAATAGACATTCCTCTGGATCTATTATATCTTTGTCAAGAAATCTATAAGAAAAATAATTAACATTCTTTTTATAACCATTTATATCAAGCAATTTATACACATCTTCTCTATGCTTTTTCATACATACAAAAACATTATATTTATGCTTATTTGCTCTTAAAATAGTGGGATTAAAAACAGCTATTTCATTTCCCAATATATTAGTATACTCAACATCAATTACACTTGAATCAACCATTATCACATTCTGATTCATAAAATATTTCTTATATGTATCTTTTCCTATATTTCCTTTTCCCCATAACACAATAGTCTTATCTTTCATGTTTATCCTTTACCAATAATTTTATATAACATCCTAACCCAATATCGCCTTCTAGTATTGGCTCTTTTTGATTAAAATCATCTATTAAAATATTCAAATCTTTACATTCCTCTATTTTTACTTCTTCATAGTCATTATTATCTATAATTTCAAATAAAGTATTTCTATCATTAGGAAACACAACATAAATCTCTTTCCATTTACTAAATAATAAACTACATTCTCTTAATGTTCCATTACCAATTAGAGATGAACTTAGTATATATCTTTTTGACTCTCCTGATTGCTTTGATATTAGCACAACACGATTTTGATTTCTTAACAAAGCAACACAATATTCCTTAGTTTCTATAACAGACGAAATAATTTCTGCATAATTCAAATTTATATCTCCAATAAAATTTGAGCCATTATATTTCTTTGCTTTTCCCAAATATAAATCTGATACCCATATACCATCTATTGTACTCGTAATACTATATAAATTCATATTCTCCATACTATGGACAGTTAATTCTTTTGTTTCTGGATTAATTGATACTAAATTATTTGTTCTACATATGGGAATCCATATTTTATTATCGTACACTTCATTTTGTAAAATAAGAATGGTGCCATCTGGTTCAGCATAGCTTTCTAACCTTTTATTTATATCTAACTGTTCAACAACTTTATAAGAAGTTAAATCCACACAAAGAATCTTAGAATTATTGGTATATCCTTTTAAATATCGTGGTATAACCCACATGTTTGAATCTTTAATATAAATGTTCTTTGCCGAGCTTGCTATATAATTCGATTCAGAAATATTAATTGACGTAATTTCTTTAGATTCAACATCAAAAATATGTATATCTTTTCCATTTAATGGTAAAAACACAATTTTATTATTCCAAATACAACTACATGAATGTAACCCCTTAACGTTAATAGGATAACCATTAAAAGAATTGATAAAACTAACTTTTCCTGTTATTAAATCATAAGAGAATAATCCATTGTACCTTGAGCTTGAATAAAATAATTTATTATCAATTATTTGTCCTGTTATAAAACTTTGAGTATTGACTTCCATAATCATTCTCCTTTATATTTAGTCAATTCATTCATATGTTTCTTTCCTCTCTCCCAAATAATACTGGAATTGTTAGAAACATTTCCTTTAGGATTCAAAACACCTATCGTATTGGGTTTAAATCCATTTTTCCATATTATATATGTTAATGACAATTGATCCCTTTTAGCTCCATTTTTAAATTCTAAAAACCATTCTTCCAATATTTTTATTGCTAACTTATTACTTAAATCTACTGCAATTACACAACATTCAAACAATCCCCAATTTCTTGGCATTCCTTCACTCACATACTTTTGAATCTGTGGTAATACATCCTTTTTTTTTATCATTCCTAACCAGTTAACCATCATTGACTCAACATAAATACATTTTCTAATTCTATGTCTATGAATTGCTAATCCTACTTCGCCTATGCATGATAAATATTGTCTCATCGGTCCAACCAATTGAAT
>CAKVBE010000173.1 GCA_934725005.1 uncultured Rickettsiales bacterium
CCTTTCCGTAAAAAGATTTGAGCAGGTGTTCTCAAAGAAAGATAAGGCAAAATGGCAGTAATTTTAGAAAAACTAGAAAAAGAAACTTATCCAATAGTTAAATGGGTTGGCGGGAAACGTCAGCTAATGTTTGAATTGCTTAAAAATATGCCAAAATCTTATAATAGATATTTTGAACCATTTATTGGTGGTGGTGCCCTATTTTTCGAATTACAACCTGAAAAGGCCTATATTTCTGATATGAATGAAGAACTTATTAACCTTTATTCTATCGTTAGAGATAATGTTTACGACCTTATTGCAGACTTAAATAAACACGAAGTTTCAAAAGAGTATTTTTTAGAAATCAGAAATCTTGATAGAACTGATGAGTATAAAAATCTTTCTAATGTGCAACGTGCAAGCCGTTTTATTTATTTAAATAGAACTTGTTTTAATGGTTTATATAGAGTAAACTCTCAAGGTCAGTTTAATGTGCCATTTGGGAATTATAAAAAACCAAGAATAGTTGATGAAAATAATTTGTTAAATTGTTCTGAACTTTTGAAAAATACAGAAATTAAGTGTGCTGATTTTTCAGGAATTTTGTTAAAAGTCAAAAAGGGTGATTTTGTTTATTTTGATCCACCTTACGTTCCATTAAATGAAACATCTAGTTTTACTTCATATACAAAAAATGGTTTTGATATGAATATGCAATTCGAATTAAGAGAAGTTTGTGATGAATTAGATTCAATGGGTGTAATGTTTATGCTTTCTAATTCAGACACAAAACTTGTCAATGAATTGTATGCTAATTATGAAATTAAAAAAGTTTTTGCTTCTCGTGTAGTAAACGCTAACGCAGATGGCAGAGGCAAAATCACAGAAGTTTTAGTGAGGAATTATTAATGACAAGAAATTTTAATGAGTGGCTATCAACATTTAGACCTTGTATTGCGGATTACTGTTATTATGTAGATTTTGACAAAGTTAATAGAAACGTTGATAGTTTAAAAGTTGAATTAAATATTTTAAATACTTTGGTTGGCTCAAAAAATATCGAGAAAGATTTTGAAGATATTATCACTAAATATCCTGAAACATTAAAATGTATTCCGTTGCTTTTAGCCGTTAGAGCTAATGAAATTTCTGTAACGGATGCCGATGGAGAATATAATTTTTCTTTTAAACAATGCAATTACAGTATCAAAGAATACAAAATGTTTATGAGAAAAACAAAACTTTTTGATTTATTGGAAAATCATATTGTTAGCAATTTAGTTGATTATGCCACGGGTGTTGAAACTGGCCTAGATAGCAATGGTCGCAAAAATCGTGGTGGGCATTTAATGGAAAACCTTGTTGAAGAATATATCCAAAAAGCTGGTTACAAAAAGGATGTTAACTATTTCAAAGAAATGTATATTCATGAAATTGAAGAAAAATGGAATGTTAATCTATCTGCAATTTCAAATCAAGGCAAAATGGAAAAACGTTTTGATTTTGTAATTAAAACAGACAAGCAAATTTATGTTATTGAAACAAATTTCTATGCAAGTGGTGGTTCTAAACTCAACGAAACAGCTAGAAGTTACAAAACATTGGCAACCGAAATTGATACAATCGATGGTGTAACTTTTGTTTGGTTTACTGATGGTTGCGGATGGAATAGTGCAAGAAGAAATCTTGAAGAAACCGTTGATGTACTAGACACGATTTATAATATAAAAGACTTGGAAAATAATATTATAGAGATGTTTAAATAGAATTTTATGGTGGAGTTGTGGTGCATTTTACTTTTAATTTTGGACAAAATTCAAAGGATTGGATTGATGTATTGGGTGCTCTTGGTCCATTGTTGATAGGAATACTCTCAATCGGACTTTCTATATTTTCTTACAAACTCTCACAACGAAATTTAAAAGAGCAAAAACAACAATTTGATAAGCAATTGCAAATTCAAGCCACTCAATGGAAAAGTGATGCAATATTGCAACATAAAATTAAAATTTTACTTGATTTACAAAAATATTTTTTAAAATTTAAAAAAGAAACAATTTTCTTTATACGCATTTTTTTACCTGATGGTATTACTAGAAAAGATAGGACTTTGAATTCAATTGATTATTTTGACATAAATACTGATGATTCTATACCTTTTTTTATAAACACAAAATATTATGATTCCTTTGAATGCATTATTCAGAATAATTTAAAAACAGCAAATGAATTATTAAATCTTTTAGAAAATAATGAATTTTTTATTCAAACTCAAAAAAATATAAAAACAGAATTGAAAGATTTTGTAAAGTCTTTTTTTGATTTATATGTAAACTTGATTTTAAATAAAGACTTTTTAAATAATGTATTGATAGAAAAAGCCCCCAATGTACATGAAGTCAGTTTTAATCCTGCATTTAATGAACATTTCTTTAAATTTATGCACTATAGATTACCATTTGTAACTGACGAGAATGTAAGAACGCATGTGTTTTTCATGGACAAAAGATCAGTATTTTCAGAAAATAAACTAACATATAATGATGACAATATAAAAATGTGGGCAAGAAATTGTAAAATTTTACATTATGTTTCGCATACAATTTCTAGATGGTTGACCATTACACATAAAAATATTGATGATTTGTTACTAAAATATGTTCCAAATATTGACGAATCAATAGATTAAACTTTAATTTAAAAATAAATGAGTTGCATTTAGTTGATTATAAAATTCGCATTTCAAAATTCCCAAAGGTGTCATTTTGCCCAAAATAACCAAACTAAGTGTCTTGCCCTAAAATTGGGCTAAAAGTCAATAAATACTTCGAAAAAATCAGCTTACCTAAAATAACCACACTACCTG
>CAKVBE010000174.1 GCA_934725005.1 uncultured Rickettsiales bacterium
GTTTAAGAAAGTTCTAAGAAGCGAAATTGAGAAAAATTATGAAAATATTTCAAGAGAACATTTGAAGAATGATTTATTAGAATACTTGAAAGATAATGTAAAATTTGATTTACCAGAGACTGTTGTTGACAAACAGTTTGAAAGTATATGGGAGCAAAAGGAAAAGAATTTGTCTGATGCAGAAAAGGATGAAGTTAAAGCTAAAACTATAGAAGAAGCAAAGGATTCTGTTAAACTTGGCTTTATATTATCGAAAGTTGCCGAAGACAATAGGATTACTATAGATGAGAGAGAAGTTACAAAAGCTGTAACAGAAAGAGCGTTACAGATGCCAGGTTATGAAAAGTTTTTAATGGATTTTTATAAGAAAAATAAAAACGCAATGAATGAATTAAGAGCGAACATTTTAGAATCAAAGATAATTAATTCTATGCTAGAAAAAACAACTTTAACCGAAGTAAAAACCAATATAGATGACTTCAATAAAATTGATAAATAATTTTTTTTAAATTAAATATGTTGATCTTGTGTTGGTTTTAAACCAACACTTTTTTGTATTTTTAACTTTAATTTATGAGATAAATATTTATTATTATTCGTGATGTTTTATATTTATAAAATAAGTGGGTCAATTTACTTTTTCTAGTGCTTACAAAATTACTTAGTTTTTTTATAGTTTATGTTTTGACGTTGATTAATTTTACTTTTATCTTGTTACCTTTTAGTCCATTATTATTGTTCAACAACAAAATCATTAATAGAAATTTTATCTCAATTTTCTACTTGTTTATTTTTATAGCTAGCTCATTAATGCTGATTCTCCTGATTATAAATTATATATTCAATATTACTGTTAAAAAGTACAAAAAGACGTGTATTAATTGTTCTAATTATGAAAAAAAGTTTAAAAAACTACTTGCTCTATTTGATGACGAAAAAAATATGTTTAGAATAAATAATGTCTGTTTATTGATACAAGATACAAAAACAATAAACGCATATGCTGTTGGTGGGCTTAGAGAAAATTGTATAATTTTAACAACTGGGATTATGGAACTGTGTAAAAGCCATAGTGAAGATGAAATTGAATATTATAGAATGCTTTCTGGTATAATTGGACATGAATTATCACATGTGATAAATAAAGATTTTTTTCCAAGTTTATTAATTGCAATAAATGAAAAAGTGAATAAAGTGATGTCCTTTATTATTTTTATTGTATTGAGTATTTTATCAAAGGCCGTTAGTCTTATTCCGGTTATTGGATTAACAATCTCTAATTTATTTATAAAAATGTATTTTTTTATAAAATACCTCATGAATTTTTTTTATAATTTTGTTTTCATACCGTTTTATCATTTTATTCAATTACAATTAAGCAAAAGGATAGAATATAGGGCTGACGAACAAGGAGCAAAATATTGTGGTGGTGGAGCCATGAGCAAAGTTTTATCACTTCTTGGTAAAAATGGATTTTTTAGTATTTTTTCAACACATCCAAGAACTGCATGTAGAATAAAAAAAGTAAGATTAGTTAAGCAATGTAGCGACCACATAGAACCTGTATGCTTTGCAAATGTATCAATAATATTTTCATTTTTAATGTTATTATACTTTATAATGGTTTCATACAGATCTTTAAACTTTACAGATTTTTACTTACTTTGTGATTTATTGAACTCTCTAATTAGAAAAGTAAAATTGATATACAATATGTACATTGAGCGACTGATAAATTAAGTATTATTAGTTTTATATTTAAATTTGTTTTTAGACTTAAAATAGCCTATTGACTTTTTGTCAATAGTTCTTAGTTGCCTACACTAACTCTAATAGCTTCTTGTTATGTAATGAACTACTATAGAAATATATTTTTTAGATTTAATACTACCAAATTATTGAAGCTTTTATTTGTGATGGTTCTCATCGTGTTGCTAATTTTAAATCAATCATTAGCTAACAATGTAGATGCTGTACATAGTATAAGCGATAAATTATCAGATGAACAGCTCTATGAAGGTACTCTATATCATTTAGATATGAAAGAGATGGCTGATTTGTCGGAAAAAAATAGATCTTTAGGATTAAAAAACTATGAAAGAATAAATGTTGGTGGACATTTTGTGACAAAATCTACTGATGACAACAGTGTATTTGATTCTATAACAAGAAGCAATGGCACCAGTGCTCAGTATATAAATACATGTCTTTTAAATTCGACCGACAATTTTTTTTATTTAAATACAATTGGTACAGATGATAATAACAATATTGTATATAGTGATTTTTCGAAAAAACTTCACAGTAGTAAGAATATAAGGTTGTTCTATTATACGCTGGAATTGTATGAGCTAGGTAAATATAATAAAATTACATATGAATACAATAATAAGAAAGAATCGTTGGACGATCGTTTGAATGATTTTATAGACGACGTGATAATGACTAATGATAGTGATATTATTTTGAGAAATGGTGTAAGTGCAGATGATTACATAAAATCTTTTGAACAGCTTTTTATGTCTTACGGACTGGACGATTCTAAAAGGCCAATAACTCAAGATGAATTTAAAGTGTACATGTATAAACTATTTACAGACATAAAGAATGACCTGGGATTAGCAGGTGAATTTAATCCATCTGTTGATACTCCACATCTAATTGGTGTACTAGAAGATGATAGTTTTGATGAAATAGAATTATCTGATGTTAAAGAAGAATTTCCAGAAATAGAAGACGATTTTGATGATATTAATGATAATAGTGAAGATGACATTAATTATAATAATAGTGAAGATGATATTGATGAGAACAGTGAAAATGATACCGAGA
>CAKVBE010000175.1 GCA_934725005.1 uncultured Rickettsiales bacterium
TATCACTTGTCTTTCTCATATCATAAGCACATTTTGACGCAGTTTCCAAAAGTTTTTTTCTTAATTCTTTTGATTTAGCTGAACGATTCTTTATTTTGCTTATTGCTACTGTTACTTTAGGTTGAGGTAAATCATCATTAGAAACCATTTCAGCAGCCATTTCAGCTGTATCATTCATTTTGTATGCTAAACTAGAAGTTGCTTTAAAAAATTCCCTTTTTAGTTCTCCAGAATTTAATTTTGGTCTTTCTATTACAGCTTTTGGATTTTCTATATATAAGCTTTCAAGCTCATTCTTTAGTTTTTCTAAGCTATTAGCATATTCCTTACATGCCTTTAATAAAATTTTATTATTCTTGCTTTTTGTAACTTTTTCTGCTAATAAGTTTGGATCAATTGATATTGTTCCACGATCAACATTGGATTCAACTTCATAGTGCTGTTCTTCACCTTGTACTTGTTTTTCTTCCATTAATTCAGCACGTTCTAACTTAGGATTAAGTTCAGCAACTGATTCAATTTTTACATGGTGATTTTTAATATTTGATAAATCAAAAATTTTGTTGTATGTAGCTT
Source organism: uncultured Rickettsiales bacterium (assembly GCA_934725005.1). The sequence goes on from CAKVBE010000175.1 coordinate 577, forward strand.
TTTCTACATTTCCATTTATTTTATACTCTTCAGCTGTACCAATAATTTCAGCTTCTTCATTGAGGCTTGCTGTTTCAGGTTGTGGTTTACTGTTATCAATAGTAATACTGCCATCAAATTCTACAGCAGATGATTGAGCTAAATCAAAAATTTTTGTATTATCAATGTCTAATGAAATCCCATTATTTATCAATACACCCTGCTCTGTTTCATATTTATCGTATGCATCAATAACCCTTCTATCATCTTCAAAGAGTAAACCATGTTGTTGTTCAACTTTTTCAGTTGAAGATTGCTCTTTTGATAATTCATTAGTGTAATTTATTTCACTTATTTCAGGATATTTTAGATTATCAACATAAACTCCAAATTCAGTATCAATTGAATTCAAGTTTGAAGAGTTTAAAAAAAGTTTGTTTTTATTAATAAATTCTTGCACCCTATTAGTTTCTAAATTTGCTTCCTGAATATCTCCGATTTCAAAATTTGTTATCTCAGCCGTTTCACGTTTTGGTAAAGATACGTTTTCAAGTGCAGCTGTCTGTATTTCTATTTCACTCATTCTAACAAACTTATAAATTTTTGTAGCCGCTATCTTCTTTAATATAGGATCATTACACTTTATTTTTGCTTCTATTTCTTCTATTGTGTTAATACCACGTTTAGCAAAGTCTACAGAAATAGCATTAATATTTAATACACTTCCGTTTTTTAACGAAGTAATAGAAAATTCTTTCAAGTCTTTGTATTTAGTTCTAAAATTATCTATTTCTTCTTCTGTAATTGCTTGATTTTCAATATTTGCTATTTTGTCTTTGTCATCAATAATTTTTTTTGCATCTTTTAAATATGAGAGTATTGAATTTTTATCAATTTTTATAACATAATCATCTATTTCATCTCTTCTACCTGCTGATCTAAGTGTATTTTTAATCTTGTTTATATTATCTTTATCGTTTATTATATCATATCTTGAAACATCAAGCTCTTGCAAAGAAATAGACTTTTCCATAAAACTTTTACAGTTCTGTACAAATTCTTTTATTCTTGGTTCCACATAAATAAATACATTTTTACCTTCAGCATTGTTAACATCTTTTATGTCCATAAATTCATTATATGGCAATTGCTCAGCAACGGACTCATGCATGTACCCATCATCATATGTACTATAAACTGCATTTTTGCCAAATCCTATTGTTTCTGGTTCTAAACTCTGCTTTTGTAACTCTTTATCGATACTATTACTTATTTCATTTTTATTATCTAAAACAGTTTCAGAACGTCTGTTATTATGATCAAAATTTTCAATATTGTTATATTTTTTTATAGTTTCTTCAATGAATTCATAATCTTTTGTATTAAGGCTATTTATACCACTTTTTAATGTATTTCCATTTGGTTCTTTCTTATAAAAGTATTTATTAGATTTTGGACTATTATTTATTTTTTCATTAGGACTATCAATAGCTAATTCTTTAACATTAACACTGTCTTTGCGATGACTTTTTGTATCTAATTTTTTCTTATCTCCATTTCCACTTTTTAAACTCCTGCTAAAAACTTTAGACATACTGTCCACCCATATTAGTTAAATGATCCATTAGTTATAAATTATAACAAATTTTTTAATAAAGTCAACAGACAATTGCATCTTTCTAGAATATTCACTTTCTTTTTATCTAGATATATCAGACTATTTCCACTTAATCTAAATTCATTTGTATGATTAAAAACGTAATCAATTAATTTTTCAGGATTTTTTGCTTTATCATTGAAAAATTTTACTGATATATTGTCACCATTTTTTTCTAATTTTTGTACATTAACTTTCTTACACTCGATTCTTATAAGTGAAATATTTAACAAATTGTTAACGCTTTCATTAAGTTCGCCAAATCTGCTAAGCATTTCTTTTTCAATCGCTTCTTTATCTCCAATATTTTCTATATCAGCAATACGTCTATAGAAACTCATTTTTACAACTTGATTACTTATATAATCACTAGGAATTATTGTTGAAACACCTAACTTTATCTCTGGCGAATAGTCAAAATTATTTTCTTCAATATTATTGTTGTTACTACATTCAATAGCTTCTTTCAGGAGTTTATTATAAAGCTCAATACCTATATCTTTTATATGTCCAGATTGTTCAACACTGACTAAATTGCCCGTTCCCCTTAAATC
>CAKVBE010000176.1 GCA_934725005.1 uncultured Rickettsiales bacterium
GCTCTAGCCAGTAAGAAAAAATTTAATAGTATATGGCTGGGTAGCTCAGCTGGCTAGAGCGTTCGGCTCATACCCGAGAGGTCGAGAGTTCGAGTCTCTCCCCAGCTATTAAATTAAAAAAGAGTTTCTTTTAAAGAAACTCTTTTTTTTGTTTCTCGGGTAATCACCGAACGCAGGTTCTCCAAGAGAACCCAATCGTCCAGAGTATCACTTTGTCCTCGTTTATTATCTGGGATTTAGATATAAAGTATTACAAATTTGATATATTTAGTTGAAAAATTTGAAAATTTGCAAAAATTTAAAATGGCATTTAAAATAATATTCTTTCACAATATATCAGTTAGAATTTCAAAAATGATTAAAATTCCAATGGCATTCAAAATAAATGTTGAAATTTCAAAGAATTGTCATTTTTAAAGTTTTAATAGTATTTATTTAATTGTGTTTTGCTTTCTTTTTTATTTTTTGATTTTGTGAAAAGACATTACATTTAACAATAAAGTTGATGAGTAAATTTTAAATAGAGTGAAGATTTAAAATGGTTCTTCTATAGCGGATTGGTGACAGAGGGCTGAAATTATCAACTTTGCTGATGTGTTTCTATTTAACGTTGTCAACCAAATTAAGTTGATAATCTTTTTCTATCATACAAATTCCTTCCTTTTGTATGACAGACATTGCTCTCAATTTTAGACAAGTCAATAAAATGTGTTTTTGTTGGAATATACTTTTTTATAAAAAGATCTTTATTATTCTTTTATGCTAATATATAAACTATGAGATATATTGGGTGTAAGAAATTATTACTAGAAGATATTGAAAATGTGATTAATGAAAATATAAAAAAGGCGGAATCTTTTTGTGATATATTCTCTGGAACAACAGTTGTTGCACAAAATTTTAAATCAAGATTTAAAATTATCACTAATGACTTATTAAATTTTTCATATTGTATTCAAAAAGGAGTTATTGAAAATACGCACAAACCAAATTTTCAAAAATTGGCTGAAATAAAAAATATAAAAAATCCGATTAAATATTTCAATAATTTATCAGCAAGACAAATGAATGATGAATTGCCTCAAGTTAAGCGTTTTTGTCAAAATAATTATTCCCCAAATGGTAATAGAATGTATATGACAAGTGAAAACGCATTAAAAATAGATTATATTAGAAATAAAATTGAAGAATGGAAAAATGAACACCTAATTGAAAACAGTGAATATTATTATTTATTAACCTCGTTGATTGAGGCAGTTCCGTATATTTCTAATATTTCAGGTACTTATGGTGCTTATAATAAATGGTGGGATAAAAGAGCCTTAAATAGATTAACACTTAAAGATATTGATATTTGTGATAACAAAAAAAATAATTTAGCATTTAATGAAGATGGGTTAAAGTTATTATCTAAAATCTCTGGAGATATTTTGTATATAGATCCTCCTTATAATAATAGACAATATTGTCCAAATTACCATGTTTTAGAAACCATAGCAATGTATGATTTTCCAATATTAAAAGGCATAACTGGACAAAGAGATTATAAAAATAAAAAATCTTCTTTTTGCAATAAAACTTCTGTTTTAAAAACATTTGAAGACTTGATAAAAAAAGCAAACTTCAAGCATATTATTTTAAGTTATAGTAATGAAGGACTAATGTCTATTGCTAATATTGAAAAAATTCTAAAAAAATATGGACAAGAAGGAAGTTTTAAAATGTATGAAATTCCTTATAGAAGATTTAAAAGTAGTAAAAAATCTTCTAATACGGATTTAAAAGAATTATTATTTTATATTAGGAAAGAAAATGATTGCTGAACAGGAATTTATAAAATCACCTCTTAATTATACAGGGGGTAAATATAAGATATTAGACTCAATATTTCAATATTTTCCCAATCAGATTGATACCTTTATTGATTTATTTGGTGGAGGTTTTAATGTTGGAATAAATGTTAATGCAAAAAAAATTATTTATAACGATCATATAACTTATTTAAAAGAAATGTTTGAATTTTTTAAAGAAACAGAACCTTCTTTTATTTTGGAAAATATTAAGGCAAGAATTAGTGAATTTAATTTAGATAGTCAAAATGTTGATGGGTATTTAAAATTAAGAAATAAATATAATAAATCTAAAAATATATTAGATTTATTTATTTTAACTTGTTATTCTTTTAATCACCAAATTAGATTTAATAATAAATATGAATTTAACACTCCTTTTGGTAAGAATCGTAGCATATATAATAATACAATTGAACAAAATCTATTGAATTTTATTTCAACTTTAAAAAATAAAAATATTGTATTTTCATCAAATGACTTTTTGTTCATAAAAAATTATAAATTTAAAAAAAATGATTTTATATATTGCGATCCTCCATATTTAATTTCAAATGCAAGTTATAACGATGGAAAAAGAGGTTTTGGAAATTGGACGCAGAATGAAGACGATAATCTTTTGAATTTGCTTGATTATTTAAATGATAAAGGAGTTAAATTCTTATTATCAAATGTTTTTACGCATAAAGGAAATGCCAATGATAAATTGATAAAATGGAGCAAAAAGTATAAGATAGGAAATATTAACAAATCATATAATAATTGTAATTATCAATTAAAATCAAAAGATACAAAAACACAAGAGGTTGTTATATATAATTATTAATTATGCAAAAATTAAAACAGTATAAAAATTTAAATTCGTTAAATTTACCTAAATGGGTGATAGACAATATTGGAGAAGCGATCATCACGC
>CAKVBE010000177.1 GCA_934725005.1 uncultured Rickettsiales bacterium
CCTGCTCTAATCATCATTTTTAGCTTTGTATCTGCTAACTTTATCCCTTGTTTTGATAATTCAAAAGTTTCTTGATTTAAGAGGTTTATGTTGTTTAATATTTTTTTGAATTCTTTTTGATATTTTTCGAGTTCTGATTTTTTGGTTGGGTAATTAATGATTAGATTTGTAAAACCTTCTCTTTTGGGTCGATTCTTTATAGTGGCAAGAATTTTTATAATATTGTTATCGGTAACCGAGAGAGTTTTTAGGTCGTTGTTTATTAAGGCACTTTTCTTTTTGACAAAAAGTATTTGTAAATTCTTGTACAAATTGTATTCATCATTCATCATTTTGATTAATGAATCAAAGTCCATACCCTCGCCTCCATGGCTTATATTCGTATTGTGATAGATTTATTACTTCCTTTGTAATAAATGTTTTTTACTCAATTAATTATGTGACAGAATATCCTTTTTCCGTCAAATATAAATCAAGCCTAGTTAGTAAATGTATATACATATTATTTATCATGTGCAACAGTTTTTCAATCCTAAAAATAATGAACCGACATAATTTGTTACAAAAAGTTTTTTAATTTTTAATAAATTTATTAATAAATTTTATATTTGAATCTTTCTTAGAATGAGTTTCAGTAATTTTAGAAAAACCAATTTTTTCTAATAAATATTTTGCAAATATTTTTTTACATTTAGCAGTTTCGGAATCTTCTTTTACTTTTGAAAAGATATTATTTATTGCACCTGCATATAAATCTGCTAATTGTATAAAAATTTCATCTTTAGAATCAATATCAATAAAAGATTCTAATTTTATTAAATATTTATAGAGTTGTTTTAATTTAGAATTTAACTCTTGTTCGATATTTGCTCGTTCTATAGAATCATATCCACAACCATCTTTATCTAATGTAATATTTAATTTAGCTTTAGTAGAAGCATTAGGAGAACCACAAGTTGCTCGTACTATAATAGATGCTAATTCATCTCCAAGTATAAGTTTTAAAAGTTCATTGGTTTTATTTTTTTCTGTTTTTTGTTTTAATCCTTTATTATTTACTAAAATAGAAATAAATATTATTGGAGGTTTATCAGCAAACAATAAATCTATAAAATCTTTGTAAAATTCTAGATTTCTAGTTTTTATTTCATTAAATTTTAATTCTTTTATATTTAGGTTATGTTTTTGATTAAGTTGTTTTACTAAGTCTTTAAGTTTTGATTTTAAATTACTATTATCCGATTTACTATTTAATAACATGCCAGCAAGAACAAAATAATCATTAGTTTTTCCACTCTCATCGAAATATAAAAAGTAGTCAGGAAAAACCTTAAAAGTTTTTCTTTTTTTATCACTATAATATTTACAAAATTCAGCTTCTCTTTTTGTTCGCAAATTTTTAATTTCATCTTTGGCAGGAAATAAACCTTCAGTATTTTGTATTTCAGCTCTAGTTCTTTGAATATCATACATCTTAGGCATTTTATATAAGTCATTTAATTTTATTATGTTATTTTTAACAAAGTCAGGAAAAAATTGTTTATAAAATTTTATTGACAAATATATATCACTATTTCTAGCACATATATCTTGCCATAATATATATGCTATTTTATCTTTATTGCTGAATTTGTGAGTTGCATTATTATTTTTTATAAAATCATGAATTTTTTGTATATTAACTAATCTTTTTAAAACAGTTGCTTCATTATATTCATTTTTTGCCATAAATTGATTCCATAATATTAATTATTTTATTGTAAATTTTTTAAAATATCATTTTCTAAATCTTGAATGTTATAAACAGTATCCAAAACATCAAAAGTTTCTTCTAAATTATTTTTAGCATTATTCCAGCCACAACCATCAGTAAACCAAATAAATGTTACTCCCTCTATTGTTGCAACTTCTTGTGCTAATGTTTTATAACTTCTTGCTGTTTCGTTTAACTTTGAACCACTACTTGAATAAAAATTTGTTTCAATTACATAGATTTGATTATCTGTTTTTATTACAAAATCAAAACGTTTTTCCATTTTTCCTTGATTTGAAATTGCAGAAAGATTTATATTCCATTTTTCTTCAATTTCATGAATATACATTTCTTTAAAATAATTTTCATTTTTAACAAACCCTGCTTTTTGAATATAACTTTCAACCAAATTTTCCATTAAATGTCCGCCTCGATTTTTGCGACCATTACTATCTAAACCTGTTTCAACTCCTGTTGCATAATCAACTAAATTACTAACAATATGATTTTCAAGTAAATCAAAGAGTTTTGTTTTTCTCATAAACATTTTATATTCTTTAATACTGAAATTACACTTATTGAAAGAAAAATTGTAATCACCATCAGCATCTGTAACAGAAATTTCATTTGAACGAACGGCTAAGAGTAATGGAATACATTTTAATGTTTCAGGGTATTTATTAATTATCTCTTCAAAATCTTGTTCAATATTTTTTGAACCAACAAGAGAATTTAAAATGTTTAATTCCACTTTGATATTGTCAACATTTTTGTTTACTTTATCAAAATCTACATAATAACAATAATCAGCAATACAAGGTCTAAACGTAGATAACCATTCTTTAAAATTTCTAGTCATAATTTTTAACTAAAACCTCCGTTATTTTACCCCTACCATTTGCATTTGCATTAATTTGACGAGATGCGAAAACTTTTTTAATATTGTAATTCACATATAATTCATTCACTAATTTAGTATCTGAATTTGATAACATAAATTTTATAC
>CAKVBE010000178.1 GCA_934725005.1 uncultured Rickettsiales bacterium
AAAATGGAGTGGTATTAACAAGTATCCACCACTATGGAATCGATTCAGAAAAGCTATTAATAGTTTAGACTTACCTGTACTTCGATAAGCATTAGCAACTTGCTAGTGCTTTTCTTTTATCCATTTTAAAAAGGGTTAGATATGATGTTACAAGTCGAACGAACGCTCATAAATAAAATTTGCGAAGGTGGAACCAGGTTCGCGAGGGGTAGAGCAGGGTTCGCGAGGGGTAGAACAGGGTTCGCGAGGGGTAAAACGGAGTAGTATTTTGTATGTTTAAAATGATAAAATATCTATATAATTGTAAAGAAGGTGTTCATATTGTTACCAGAAGCCATAACATTAGACTATTTAACAAACGAAGAAGAAGGTCAATATCTTGACAGAAAGAGCGCTAGAATCAAACCTATAGATATTGCAAGGCATATAGTTGCATTTGCAAATGCAAATGGAGGTGTTTTAGTTATTGGAATCGAAGATGATGGACAAATAACTGGATTCCATAATAATGATTCGAAATCAATCAACGATTTCTTAGAAACACCTTATTCTTCTTGTAAAGGAAGAATAAAAATCGAACATGAAATCCGTAAAGTAACTGTAAATTCTAAAAAAGATTCTATACTACTTTTATTCATTGAACCAAGTGATAATGCTGTAATCAAAACAAGTGATGATAAAGTTTATCTTCGTGTTGGTGATAAATCTAAACTTTTAAATCATGAGCAAGTAACTCAACTTGAATACGATAAAGGTGAACGAGTATTTGAGGATATCGTTGTTGAAGATTCTTCTATGGAAGATGTAGATTTACAATTACTTCAGCAATATAAAGAAAAATTAGGAACCTCATTATCTTATGAAGAAATCCTTGATGCAAGAGGTTTATTAAAAAGAGGACATTTAACAAATGCAGGAATTCTTCTGTTTGCCAAATATCCAACGAAGTTTCTTCCAAATGCAAGATTACGATTATTAAAATTTGATGGCACACGTTTTGAAACAGGAAGAAGATTGAATATTGTTAAAGAAATCAATTATGAATATGCAATTCCAAAAATAATTCAGGAAGTCAAAACTGCCATAAATTTACAATTACGCGAATTTCAATATCTTGATGAAAATGGAGTTTTCAAAATTATTCCTGAATATCCTGAATTTGCATGGTTTGAAGGAATTGTTAACAGTTTAACTCATCGTAATTATTCCATTATAGGTGATCATATCAGAGTCTCTCTTTATGATGATCGCCTGGAAATATTTAGTCCGGGGCATCTTCCAAATATCGTAACTTTAGATAACATGTTAAATACACGATATTCTAGAAATCCTAGAATTGCACGAGTGTTAAGTGAATTTGGATGGGTAAAAGAATTAAATGAAGGTGTCAAAAGAATTTATGATGAGATGCAAATGTTCTTCCTAAAAGAGCCAACATATACTGAGCCTAATGGAAATTCAGTGTTACTGGTATTAGAAAATAGTATTACCTCTAGACAATTACGAACAAACGATAAACTATCCTCTATTTTTAGACAAGAAATACTAGAAAGTTTAAATGAATTCGAAACAACCATCATTCAATATCTAGCAAATAACAAATCAATTACAATAAAAAAAGTAAAAGAAATGTTCGGCAAAGGCGATACTTTTTCTAGAAAACAACTAAAACATTTACAAGAATTATCTTTAATTGAATGGCATGGAAGCAATAAAAGTGATCCAACCCAGTATTATTCCTTGAGGAAAGATGTATAAAATAGAAAATTATTCCTAATCAGATTTACAGAAAAGCATTAGCACTTGCTAGTGCTTCAGACTGTTGACAAAGGGATTGTCGATAATCTTTTTAAAATCTGATAGGACATTTGTGGCAGAAGCGTACTTCATAAGCACAAAAATTGTCGCCGTTTCTGCCTTTTATTATGCTTAAAATAATATAATTATAGTGGGAGTGCGAAGGTGCAATTGACAGCTAATTAAGTGCACCCCTAGTGATCATACTGGTTTAAGATGACACTCAAGTCGGTTCAACATAACGGATAATCGGTGTAATATAACTCCTGCAAGTGAAAACATCAACCATCTTGTTATCTTCATTTGCAGGTTTTTATTTATACCGTATGATCAATTACACTCCATACTTTTGAATAAAATGAATGCAATCAGTACCTTCATCATTCCAGTCAATATCATCTTCATCATCAAACCAGAACCATTTCTCAATTACTTTAAGAAACCATTTTGTTTTAGGTAGATTACATTTCAATATACTAAACGCATTAAATCCACTTTCATCGGATGCGATATATGTTCCTGGTTGATTTGCATATACACCATACTCATTCATGACTATATCAATTATACGAAAGCATTGCTCTTGAGTTAAATTATTCTGTTTCAATTTATGTTCATTAAATTCAAAATACATCATCATAGGCTATACTCCTTCTTAAGATAATTCTATTTTATCATGAATCAGCTAGCATATTTTTGAACAAGAGAAACAATAAAATGAGTGCCTTTTCGTACCTCAGAGCATTAAAAAAGCTAGAATACACTTTATATAAAGCACTTCTAGCATTTGTTCTTTATTCGAACTCGGAAAAGAAAGTTATAACGTAAACATTATTGTTTACTATATATACACAAATTACACTATTTATATACAATTAACATGTATTATATATCTTAACTATTTTTATTGGTATCATTTTGGTAGCAGC
>CAKVBE010000179.1 GCA_934725005.1 uncultured Rickettsiales bacterium
ATTTGTTGTTGTGTTGTAACTATAAGTTTCCCACACGTCTGGTACTATTGTCACGGTAGTACCATTTTCAAATTCAACAATTGGATACTGCTTTTTTTGCGAAAAACCAGTAATTATGCCAATTGAACCATTAATAATTCCATCTTTTTGATATGTATTTTTTAGCATCATAACTTGTGCACCAATTTTTAAATATAATTCATCTTGTGCTACACAATTTTTTTTGAGAAATTCAACTTTCATCGCATTTCCATCATATTCAGCTTTAAACACTCTTTCCATAGCAGGAAGTTGACCTAACATATCATAATTAATTCTATCTACTATTGAATTATGTGTTGATAATATTGTCGGTTTTATATTTCCACTTTCTTTTAAATTAAATCTTTCCTTCAATATTTCTAAGTCTTCCTTGTCTCTGATTCCAAATCTTATATTATTTAATAATTTAACAAATCTTTTATCTTGTTGTCTAAAAACTTCTTTTAATTCAATAATTTTTATATCAGCATCAGTCCAAGATACACTTTCAAAACAAAAAAAATCACTTTTAATGGGTGGTAATTGTAAAAAATCACCAAATAAAACTAGCTGCACTCCACCAAATGGAAAATCAACATCTCTTACTTTCCTTAGTAAATCGTCTAATAATTCAAATGTATTTTTTGACAACATTGAAATTTCATCAATGGCTAATATTTCAGCATTTAATAACTTTTTTCTTAAATTTGTACCTTTTGCTGAAAATATTTTTTTTAAAATTTCATTTAAAGGAACTTGTTCAATTCCCAAACCAGCCCACGAATGCAGTGTTACACCACCAACATTTATTGAAGCAATTCCAGTTGTTGCTGTAATATGGAAGTTCTTATTACCAAATTCTTTTTTTAAAAAATTCAGTAAATAAGATTTTCCAGTACCGGCCGAACCAGTTATAAAAACATTTTTTCCTTCTTTTATTAGATCTAATGCATGTTTTTGTGATTCAGATAAAAATGAATACATAACAACAACTATTTATCTCTTAAAACACCACCATATTTTTTGCTTACAAGATCAATAATTGAGTTGCAAACATTGTCTATTTCATCCTTAGTTAGAGTCTTATCGATTGGCTGTATTAAAACTTTGAATGCAACAGATTTCTTACTGATATTTTCTCCACTATCATAATAATAAATATCAAATAATTTTGCTAACGAGATTAAAGTTTTATTTAAATTCAAAATATCTTTTAAAATATTACCAACTTCAATTTTTGAGTCTAGTATGAAAGCAAAATCTCTTTCAACTGGCTGTAAATCATTGGTTTTAAAAGTTATTATAGATTTTCCAGACAAAATAGTTTTTTGTGGAATATTATCAACAAAAAGTTCAAAAGCGTTTATTCTTTCCTTTAAATCAAAATGTTTATTCAAACTTGGATGCAATTCTCCAAAATATCCTAAAACAATCTTACCCATTAATATTGCCCCGGAACGGTTTGGATGATAGTATTTTGGCACATCTCTTGTAATTGTTAATCTTTCTGCATTTATTCCAAAAATAGATAATATTTCAAAAATATCTTCTTTTACGTCAAAAATATCGTAGAATCTTGACGGTTCATAAACATCTTTTTCCTTATTTTTGCCATATCTTACACCAGCAATTATATTATTTTCATCTGTTGGTTTATTAGAGTTAAATACTTTTCCAACTTCAAATAAAGATAAATCGTTAAATCCTCTATTACTATTTCTCTTAATAACATTTAAGATATTAGGCAAAAGATTCTGTCGTATGTATGATAAATCAGAAATTATCGGATTTAATAGCTCTAAATTTTCATTTGTTTCAGCAAAAAGTTTACAATCATCTTTATTTATAAACGCATAACTTACAAGCTCCATCATTCCATTAGAAACCAAATTTTTTCTAACTTCATATAACTTATTCTTTAATGACTTTGTGAATTTATTTCCTTCTTTTTCATATTTATCAGTATAAACAAAATCATTATCATTCAATTTTTCATAGCCATATATTCTAATCAAATCATCAATAATATCTTCTTCAACCAAAATATTATTTTTCCAAGAAGGTATTAGTAAGCTTAGTTTATCATTATCTCTTTCTTCAACTTTATAACCAAGCCCATCAAGTAACCTTAAAATATCTTTTTCGGGAATTTCTAAGCCAAGAATTCTTTTTACACTGCTTAAATTAAATTCAATAGTTCTAATATTTTTATTTCTGTATTCAGAATCAACAAATTCTACCAAATTACTTGATTCACCACCACAAACATCTAAGATTAATTCTGTCGCAAAACTAATAGCATGGTAAACCATTTCAAAATCAACACCTCTTTCGAACCTATATCTAGCATCAGATTGTAAACATAACTTTCTACCAGTTTTTGCAGTATTTATTGGATCAAAAACAGCTCCTTCTAATAATATGTTCTTTGTAGTCATTTCAGATGATGAAACCATGCCGCCCATAACACCGCCTAAACATAAAGCTTTTACATCATCACAAATTAAAGTTTCAGTTCCAGTTAAAACATGCGTATTTTCAAATAAATCAACAAAAGTCTCACCTTCACTCGCTTTTTTTACAGAAATATTTCCAATTATCTTATCACAATCGTAACAATGCAATGGGACACCAAATGTCATCATTGTGTAATTGGTTATATCAACAAGCATATTTTTTGGATTTATACCAATTGCCTTTAATC
>CAKVBE010000180.1 GCA_934725005.1 uncultured Rickettsiales bacterium
CCTCTTAGTAGAAAACAAGGAGGATTTTATTTTATGGGAAAACATTATACGGATTACGAAAGATACGAACATTGTAGAAAATATAAGATATCAGGGATGAATGTATCAGAATATGCAAGAGTTAATAATCTTAATCGGAACACATTCAAAGATTGGGTCGCGGCATATAATAATATTAATGGTAAATTTATAAATGTATCAACAGTAAGTGACAATGATGGAGAATTAATTGATAATGGAGCCTATCGAGCTAATATATTAAGAGAGGTTGAAAAGCTCAAAAAAAGTAACCATTTTTCAAGATTTGATCATTCAATAGTAGTTATAGAATATAAAGAAGCTAAAATAACAACATCATTAGAACAAGCAGAAAGAATACTTAAGAATATATTGTCATGATACATTTTGAAGAAAATAAAAATATCTACATTTATTCTGAAAAAGTAGACATGAGAATGGGAATGCCAAAGATACAAATGATGGTAGCAATGAATTTCACAAAAATAGAAATAAGACATTCAGTATTTATATTTTGTTCGAAGGATAGAAAACAAATAAAGCTTTATTATGAAGATGATTATGGAGCATGGCTTATGCAAAACCGATTACATGATGGAGGATTTAAGTGGCCAAGTGTATTAGATAATGTAAAAATAACAAAAACACAGTTAATAGGCTTATGTAAAGGTTTAGAAATGATAGAATCAGATAAACCAAGGAAGCAAAAATACGAATATTATTAAAATTTTTAGTCTATATTATAAAATAATATAGACTAAATTTTGTTTTTTAGTTATAATTTAGACATGGAAAACACTCAAGAACTACTAAAAATAATTGAACAACTTAAAAAAGAAAACAAAGCCTTAAAGGAAGATAAAGCAAATTTAGAAGTTGAGCTTTATGAAACTAATAAAAGATTAAATGAGGCTCTTTCAACTATTTCTTCTTTACAAGAAAAAGAAAAGATTGAAAGAACTAGAACTTTTATACCTAAAGGTGAAAAGCTTAATGATATAGTTATCAATGAAGCTGAAGAAATAATAAAGGAAGAAAAACTTGAAAGAAAAACTAACAAGGGTAAAAAATATAATAAAAACAAATTTGATTATGAAAAATATGTAACTGAAATAAGAATAATTGAACCTGATGAGAAAGTATGTCCAAAATGTGGTTCTACTCTTATAGAAGCATCATCAAAAGTAAGATATGTAGTTGAAGTTATTCCAACTAAAATTAAAGTAATAAAATTAATTAAAAAGAGTTATAAATGCCCTAATTGTAACAAGACTGATAATAAAATATATTATCCTCTTTCAAATGGAGCCTTTAGTGGCAGTATTTTAACACCATCACTAGCAACTTATATTTTATATCATAAATATGAATTAGGAATTCCATTTGAACATTTGGCTAAACATATAACTAAATCTATAGGGTTTGAAATAAATAAGCAAAATTTAGCTAATTGTACAATCAAAGCGAGCCTTGTCTTATCCAATGTGTTTGATAAAATGAAAGATGATTTATTGAATAATAATTCTAAAGTAATACATTCAGATGAAACAACATTAGTTGTTAGTAAGAGACCTGAATATGATAAAGATAGAAAAAAGAGTTATGTTTATGTATATACATCAAGCTTTTATGATAAAAATCAAATAAGAATATATGATTTTCATGAATCTAGAAGCATAGATAAAACAACAAAATGGCTTAATGATTATGAAGGATATATAATTTGTGATAATTTTGATGGATATAATAAATTAAAAAGAGAGAATCCAAAAATCAAATTGCAAAAATGTTGGGCACATGTAAGACGTAGATACGCTGAAATTGTTAAAAACCTACCACAAGTTAAAAGAAAGGATTCATTGGCATTTCAAATATTAAATGAAATATCTAAACTATTTGAACTTGAAAAGGAATATAGAAAAAATAAATTAACTCCAAAAGAAATATCAACAAAAAGACAAAATGATATGCCTAAAATTAAAGATAAAATATATGAGTTAGTGTTTAATTCTAATCCGCATCCAACGTCTAAATTAAATGATGCTGTTAACTACACAAAAGAGTGCTGGGGTGATTTATTTACCTTTTTTGATGATGGACATATAGAAATGACTAACAACACAGCTGAAAGAGCTGTAAAGCCTTTTGTCGTTCAAAGAAAAGTATTTCAAACATCTGGATCATATGCTGGAGCATCTATTACTACTAAATTGTTTTCTATTATCCAAACAGCAGTTATTAATAATATAAATGTAGAAAAATATTTAAATTATGTATTTGAAAATATTAATAAAGAACCAATTGAAAACTTATTACCATATTCTAAAAATATAAAAGACAAATTGAAGTAGGAGTTGAATCCCCATCTGGTGGAAAATGGCGGATTAAAGGACAAAAAAGATAATCATTTAATTGTAGTAACAAGTACTATAATATTTGATTATCTTTTTATTTTTTATTGCACGTGTTATTTTTTGACGTATACTTCTGTCCTTAGTTTTTTAAAGTTTTCTTTATCTACTTAATAAATATTATGCTATACTTTTTCTTGGTGATAATATGGATAAAAAGTCTAATTTAGAATTAATAAAAAAGCGCAATAGCGATTATCTAAAAACCAAAGTAAAAATTGAAAGTAAGAATTACTTTGAAAGGAAAAGCAAAAACATGAAAAAAGAATTAAATCTCGTTATTAGTAGTAA
>CAKVBE010000181.1 GCA_934725005.1 uncultured Rickettsiales bacterium
GAACTGGCAGACGCGCTGGTCTTAGGAACCAGTGTCAACGACGTGGGGGTTCAAGTCCTCTCATCCGCACCAAGTAAGGTTTTCGAACTTTATGAGAAATCATATTGTTAGAAAATTTTATTTTTTTCTAACAGATTTAATGAAATTTTCTAACACTTTTTAAAAATAGGTTGTTGTTAAACTTGAGCGGTTGCAACAACTTTTTTCATATTTTGGAATTGATTAGAATTATCAATATCTTCATAAATATTATTCAAAGTATCTTCTTTTAGGTCATAAAGTTCATTTTCATTATAATTATTCAAAATATACTGAAATTTAGCCACTAATACTTGTGCAGAAACTTCTTTATTTGTTTCATCCAAATGGGTATAAATCATAGTAGTTTGAATATTAGAATGTCCCAGCCATATTTGAATGTCTTTAATTGGAACTTTATTTTGCACCAATAAAGTAGCACAAGAATGTCTTAAATCATGTAAACGAATTCGTTTTAATTCATTATCTTCTAATAGTTTTGAAAATGTATGGCTTAAATATCCAGGTTTCATAAGTTCTCCATTTGGCATTAAACAAACATAGTCTTTATATTTGTTACAATAAGTGTTACCAAATATCTTCTTATATTCTGCATAAATTGTTTTGTATTCTTTCAGTAAATCTTCTATAAAATCGAATAATGGTAAAGTTCTATAAGATGATTGCGACTTTGTTTTATTTTTGACTACAAACTGAGTTTTACCATTAATTTTAAATCTTTGAACTGTATGTTTAATTGTAATTGTTTTTCTTGTAAAATCAATGCAATCCCATTTTAGTCCTAAAACTTCTTCGCGCCTTAATCCATAAACTGCTGCAATAATAACTTCTAGGCGAATAGTAGTGTTTTCTGCAACTTCAAATAAATGTAATAATTCTTCATGCTTATAAAAATTACCAATATAGTGGTCTGACTTAATAGGTTTTAAGTTATTAATAAAATTGTATTCAAATAGTTCTTGTTCAACAGCTCTAGTAAATATACAAGACAGAATAGACCTATGATGTTTTACAGTATTAGGTTTTAATCCTTCACTAAAGAGATATTCAATATAGTTATAAATATCAGCTAATGTAACATCTTTTAAAAGTAATTCTTCATTTTCAAAATAGGGAATCATTCTGCCATTAACATGGTCGTAATAACCTTTATATGTACTTTTAGCAACTTGATTTTGAATAGAATTAAGCCATTCTTTAATATAGTCACTAAATAGCATATCACGATAATGCCCCATTTTTTGTAATCTTTGCTCTTGAGGATCATCTGATAATTTATTAACTAAATCTGTAATAATCCTTTTAATTAAATGAGTACTTGGATTTTCTTTAATAATACTCATTAAAGAATTTATCATTTCTTCTTTTGGTATGTTATACCAAGCAGATAAACATTTAGTAATTATTAATTCTTCTTCACTTGATAGTGGTTGATTACTTAAACTGAGTTGTTCTGTTTTGTTATTTGTATCACTTGGAGATAATAAAGATAGTCCAAGAGTTTTGCTTTGATTTTATTCTTCTAATAATTGTTCGGCTGTTTTCTTGTTGTCTATATAAGAATCGTTATCATAAATCATACGAATATCTGAAAGTAACTTTTCAGCTTTCATTTGATTTACTTTTTTACCATCAGCTATTACTGTAGTTGGTATCCATTTTTGATTTCTCTTATTATTGGGATACACATTTAAGACAACATAATAAACTAGTCCTTTTATTTGTAAGCTACCTGTTACCAATGTTCCTCCTTTCTGTATAACAGTTTACTTACCTATAGCTTTTGTATTATATCATAAGTTTTAAATTATGATAACCCTTTTAATTTTTTATGTATCTTTAATTATAGGTCAATTTGTTCATTCAATAAGTATTGAATAATGCAGGATTTTGGAATTTTATATTCTCTGCCTATTTTCATAGATTTAATTTTTCCTTGTTTTAATAGTTTATAGGCAAGAGTAACACCAATACCACCAAGCATTTTTCTCATCTGTTCAATATTTACAATGTCTGGATAGTTAGTAAACATTATACTGTAGTTTTCTTTTACATTTTCGCTCATGTTTTTTCACCTCCAATTCGTTTAAAATAAAAAAATAGACTTAAATATTTAAGTCATAACAATATTAGTATTTAATTATTTTAGGCATATCATTTGAATAAGCCATATTATCTTTTAGTTCAAATCTTTCCTTTTCATTATTATAATTATAAGCACTTGAACAATTTTTTCTTAAAGCAATTTTAGACATAGAACTAAAATAAGAAAGTTCTATTGCAGCTTGATTATGTAATTTATCCATAATTGCTTTTTCTTCCATTTGCTTTTTATATCTTTTTTTCATCATAATTTCTTTTGCTTGTTCTTGGTGTTTTTTATGATTTTCTTCTTTTCTGCTAGACTTTTCTTGCTGATAAAGGGAGGACTTAGATAGAATGCGGCTAATCTGACTAATAGATAAATTTACTTTTTTACTAATTTTTGATACTGTTAGTTTATCTTTAAAATACAAATTATAGATTAATTCATTTCGCTCTAAATCCATTTTTTTCAATAATCATCAGCTCCTAAAATTATAATGCAAAAATTTGCTAACATTTTTTTAATATAGAAAATTTTATATAAAGACTTGAAAAAAGTGTCTATATAATATATACTAATACCGACAATAAG
>CAKVBE010000182.1 GCA_934725005.1 uncultured Rickettsiales bacterium
CACCTAATGGTTGTGCTATTTTTATTAAACCATGTACTTTATCTCTTTCTAGTACATCGCAAGTCTTTGTATTTTTATATTTATTGTAAATATATTCTGAAGCAAAATGATTTTTGATTATCTTATCTTCAACGATACCCATACGGCTCTCTTCAACTGCCATTTTAGCCAATGGGATTCTGTGTTGGCAAGCCGTTAATGCTGCTGCTCTAAATATTTTATCTACTTGTTCCTGCGTATAAGTAGCGTAAATTTTTTGTGCATTTTTAACTCTAGAAACAAATTCGTCGAGTTCTTTCAAAGCTTTGTTGTCTTCCTTTTCAGCCATAAACCTAATTCAAATACAATATATTATTTATTATAAAGGAAAATATAATAACTTTTTTCACAAAAAACAAGGAAAGTTTATAATAATTATTATATTTATTGTGAGTAAATTTTTAGTATATCATAAATTTGTAATACTGAATAGATGATATACTTGTTTTTGATATATTTGATTAATTATTCTGTAAATTTGAAAATACCAATATCCTTTCAATGCTTCCATAGTCTTTTGCTGATTTTTCAAACTTAAAATTATTTTTTTCAAATATTTTTATTATATTGTCTTTTTGATTAATTCCGATTTCTAAAAAGATTTTTGTGCTATGTTTACAATTTTTTTTTAAGTTTTCCGCTAAATATTTATAGCAATCAAGACCATCTTTGCCACCATCTAGTGCTAAAATTGGATCATACTCTCTTACATCTATGTCTAATTTTTCTATAAAATCGGTTTCAATATATGGTGGATTGCTTATGATTATATCAAATTTTTCATTAATACCATCATTCCAATTGTTTTTTATAAATTTTATTCTGTTATTAACATTTAAGTTGTTCGAATTGAGTTTTGCTACTTCTAATGCCTTTTCGCTTATATCAACACCCGTTCCTTTAAAGTTACTAAATAGCTTTAATATTGTTATTATCAGACAACCACTTCCAGTTCCTAAATCTAAAACATTTAGATTTTCATTTTTATACGTCTTTAATATTTCCTCAATCATTATTTCTGAATCCGGTCTTGGATCTAACACATTTTCATTGACGAAAAAACTGTAATTCCAAAAATATTTCTCATTAAATATTTTTGATATTGGTTTACCTTTTAATCTTTCTCTTATAATTCTGTCTAATTCTAACAAATCATTGTCTTCTATTTTTTTGTCATATAGATCTATGATTTTGGGAATATCTATTTTGTAAAAATTAGACAGGATCATTTTTACATCAAAAGGTGGTAAAATACCACCTTTTTTAATATTATTAATAAATTCAGAAATATTCATTATTAAATTGCTCTTAGTATATCATTCATAATATCATTTAATGATTTTTCATTTACTGTTATTACATCAGAATCAACAGCTTTTTTTATAACTATGTGTTTATCTTTATCGTTATTATTATTTATATTTGGAATTGCACTAAACAAATTTTTTGCTGTTTCAATTTTGATAGGTTCCTTTAATGAAGAAATAAAATTATCGTAGTTATTGATATCTATATTGAATAACAAGCTGAACGTTGTTTTTGAGTTTGATTTATATTCACCATTTAAACTCATTGAATAATTATTGGTTATATCATTATAGGTGGCTTTATTTAAATCTAATCCATTTGACAATATGTCCTCGCCTTCAATTATATCAATTAATGATAGATCTAAAGATATATTTGATTCATTTTTGAGTTCTTTTTCTTCATTATTTTTTTCATATACTAAAATCTTTTCTATATCCAAGAAATTTGGCTTATTTATATATGATTCATTTTTAATTTCTTCAGTTCTGTAAACTATATTTTTAATGATAATTTCTTCGTTTTCTTCATCTGAATTACTAATTACCATTGTAGGAATTGTAGCATTAATTGATGATATTTTTTTATCTTTAAACTTTAGATTAAGATTACTTCCTTCTTTTAATGTTACTTCTATAATTTTATTGTTACCGCTAAGATTGGTTTCATATCTGATATTGTCTATTTCAATTTTTACAATATCATCAAATAATGGTTTTGATAATTGTATTTTTTTTGTTAAAAAACTAAAATTTGCACCATAACTCTCATTGGAAATTTTTAAGTCGGAAAATTTTAAGCCAAATTTAAACGGAAAGCCATTTAAACTAATTTTTTCACAAGAGATATTTGAAACGTTATTTATTTTTTGAATGGCATAATCTTTGTATTTTTTACCTACAATATACCAACCGATAGTATAAGCTAATATAATAATTAGTACTATTATGTAGATTGTATATATTGCTTTATAATTAAACTTTTTGTTTTCCATTGTAGATTTACCTATAATTCATTGTTATTAATAATTTCTATTTTAGCACCACAGTTACTTAACTTTTCAACGATATTTTCATATCCTCTTTCCATGTGGTAATACCTGTCAATTATTGTTGTGCCTTTTGCTGATAAGCCAGCTAACATTAAAGCCGCTCCTGCCCTCAGATCGCTAGCCATAACATTTGCTCCAAAATAACAGTTTTGTTTTCCGTTTATTTTGGCTTTATTGTTTTGACAGATTTCTATGTTGGCACCCATTCTATTTAATTCAGCAACATGCATAAATCTGTTTTCAAAAATGGTTTCATCTATTATTGACTCGCCATCAATAGTAGCCAATAATGCCATTATCTGTGGTTGTAGATC
>CAKVBE010000183.1 GCA_934725005.1 uncultured Rickettsiales bacterium
GTGTTATTGTATCAAATGCGACACTACATAACAAGGACGAAATTGAAAAAAAAGATATTAGAGAAAGCGATGAAGTTTTAATTCAAAGAGCTGGTGATGTTATACCACAGGTCGTTGAGGTTATTTATGAAAAAAGAGGCGAAAATAGTATTAAATATACATTTCCAAATAAATGTCCTATATGTGGTAGTTTAGCAAAATCATATGGTGATGATGTTGTTGTTAGATGTACTGGTGGTATAAATTGCAAGGCACAAGCAATTGAAGGATTAAGACATTTTGTTTCCAAGGACGCAATGGATATAGATGGTCTTGGTGAAAAACAAATAGAACAATTTTTTGAAGAAAACAGAGTTAAGAATTTTATTGATATTTTCAAATTGGAAGAAAGAGAAAAAACTTTACAGGCAAATTATGATTTAGAAAATCAGAATTTAGATTTATTTTCAATTTTTGAAAAAAAGGAAAAAATAGAACTCGATGTCAAAGACTATCCAAAAGTACCATTAGTATATGTGGAAGGTTGGGGAAAAAAATCAGTAAGTAATCTATTTGATGGAATAAATAAATCCAGAAATATAAGTTTTAGTAGATTTTTATATGCTCTTGGAATTAGATTTTTGGGAGAAGTAACAGCAAAATTAATCGCTAAAAATTATAACTCTATGTCAAATTTTGTTGATAATATGATAAAAGCTTCTGAAAAGGATTTATATGGAATCAGAAGTAATCAAGAATATGAAAAATTTAATTCTATAGATGGAATTGGTGGAAAAACAGCAAATGCAATATTAGATTATTTTGAAGATGATAAAAATATTAAAATGATTAATGAGTTATTAAAGTTTATTAAAGTCCAAGACTATCAAAATAATCAGATTTCAAAAAAACTAGAAGGTAAAACCGTTGTATTTACTGGTACACTAAAAAATATGACAAGACAAGAGGCAAAAGCAAGAGCGGAAGAATTAGGGGCAAAAGTATTAAGTACCATATCATCAAAAACTGATTATTTGGTCGCTGGAGAAGATAGTGGTTCAAAAATTAAAAAAGCTGAAGAACTTGGTATAAAAATATTGAACGAAAATGGCTGGAATGAATTAGTGAGAGAATAATTTTTTACAAAAATATCTATAAAATTTTGTACTTTAACACCATTCTTGTTTGATATTGTTTTGATTATATTTATTACTGGAATATTAATAATTAATTTCGTATTGTTGTTTAGTCTTATATTAAAAATTAAATAAATATGTCTTTTGAAGTTATTACATTTGGTTGCAGATTGAATAGTTATGAAAGTGAAATTATAAAAGAATTTTTAGCAAATAACATAGAATATAAGGATAAAAATATTGTTATATTTAATTCATGCGCAGTAACTCAAGAAGCTGAAAGACAATTGTCACAAAGTATAAGAAAAATCAAGAAAGAAAAACCAAATTCTATTATAGGCGTTGTTGGATGTGCCGTACAGGTTAACAAAGAAAGATATATTAATATGCCAGAGGTGGATTTTGTATTTGGCAATAATGATAAAATGGAATTTGGCAACTATTCAAATATAAAAGAAAAAGAAATTATTATAAGTGATGTACATGAACTAAATAAACTATCAAATCATTTAATATCTGGTTTTGATGGTAAAAGCAGAGCTTTTATACAAATACAAAACGGTTGTGATAATAAGTGCACATTTTGCTTAACAAGATTGGCAAGAGGATATAGTGTATCAACACCGTCGAAAAAAATAATAGAACAAGTTAATAAATTAGTTAATAACGGATACAAAGAAATTGTATTAACTGGTATCGATATAAGTGATTATGGAAAGCGATTAGACGAAAGTATAAATCTTGGAAAACTGATAGATTTAATTTTAAAAAATACAGATTTAGAAAGACTCAGATTATCATCTATAGATATAAACGATGTTAACAATGATTTGATGAACGCAATATGTTTTGAAAAAAGGCTTATGCCACATATTCATTTAAGTTTACAATCAGGCGATAATATGATTTTAAAAAGAATGTTAAGAAGGCATACAAGAGAACAAGTATTTGAAAAATGCAGTGAAATGGTTAAAAGCAGGCCTGAGATCATTTTTGGTGCAGATTTAATTGCTGGATTTCCAACAGAAACAGATGATATGCATAAAAATTCTATAAATATAATAAAAGAACTTCCAATAACGTACGGTCATATTTTCCCATATTCTGAAAGACCTGAAACAATGGCAGCAAGAATGCCACAAGTTGATAAACATATTAGAAAAGAAAGAGCAAAGAAATTAAGGAAAGCCGCAGACTTCAATCTAGAAAGGTTGAAAAGTCAACTAAAAGGAACGAGACAAAAAGCATTAATTGAAAGTAAAAATACCGCTAGATTAGAAAATTACTTATTAGTTGAACTTAAAGATGATTATTCCGATAAAATTGGCCAAATAATGGATATTGATATTATTTAGTAAATTATATTAATTATTATGAAAAATTTAATATTTTTTTGTAATTAATACTTGAACTGACAAAATTATGTGGTATAATTAAGTTGTTATTAATGTTAATATGGTGATAATTTATGTTTAATTTTAAAAAATTTTTCTGCAATTGTTTATTATCTTTATATGAACACATTTCAGGGTTTTCTATTTCTGGAGAGATTTCAAGAAAAAA
>CAKVBE010000184.1 GCA_934725005.1 uncultured Rickettsiales bacterium
ATCTAGAGCGAGAGATTTGAATGGGCTTTACATAAAAAGTTTTGATATAAACAACATAAAGGCGAATAAGAAAGTAATTGAATTTTACAATTGTATATGAGAGTCATGTAGTTTTATATTGAATAACAGTTAAGTTAAAACTAAAAATCATATGCTAAACCAAGGTTGATAGAATGCATGAAAAATTTAGTTTTAAGTCCTTCTCTGTCTTGTTTTTTGTCTCCCACATAAATTGTCGTTCTGGAAAATTTATAACCAAGTATTGTTTCCACTCTCTTTGTGATGTAGTATCCAAAATCAAGACCAAATCCAAAACCAGTTCCTCTATCTGAAATATAGTCATTATAAATCAATCTGTTGTTTCTTAGACTACGAATATTGTAGTCAAAAATAAATTGATTTTCGCTGACTGATCCAAATATTTTTATGTTGAATTTTTCGTTAAAATTGCATCCAAAACCAGCATTTAGGCCATATATATTTTTAAACTCACTTTTAGAATTTATTCCGAACATATTCATAAATACCAACTCATTTCCTTCAATATAGTTATTTATAACATTAAAGTAAACTTCGCTGAATAAAAACAAGTAATTATTAACATTTATTTTCGATCCCAAGTTTGCATTAACCATTGTGTCATTTTTCATATTTTCAAGATCGTGCAGGTTGTACTTGTATTTTACTGTGGAGCTAATACCTGCTCCAATATACGGTGTAAACCATGTAGCATTCGCACTTAATGTTAATGTTACAACTCGCAGACAGACAATTAATAATAATAATTTCTTCATAATTTATGATAATAATTATAGCGTTCATAAATTTACTTTATGTATTATTACATTTCAATACTAAATATTTTTTTTAATAACTGTTTAGATTTGATATATTTAATTTACCCGTAATATTAAAAAATTATTAGAAACTTTTAATCTTGTTTTTATTCAATTTATTGAAATGAAAAAAAGTGAAAATATTATACAGATAAAAGCCTTAATGTTTTGATAAAATAATAAAAGTGAAGAAAAATATTTTGTATATAGTACCGTCTATGAATACAGGTGGAGTTGAAATTGGTATTTTAGAAATTTGTAAAAAAAATAAAGAAACCAGTGATTTTAACATATTTGTTCTAACATCTGGTGGCAAGTTGGTCAATAAATTAAGACAGTATGGAGCTATAGTGATAGAGCTTGATGTTAGAAGTAAGAATCCAATTACCATAATTAAAAACATAAAAAAAATATCAAATATAATAGATGAACACGAGATAAATATAGTCCAAGCTGAATCTAGAGTACCGGCTTGGAGTGCATACTTTGCCTGCAAAAAGAAGCGTACACCTTTTATTACGACTGTTCATGGTGCGTATTCAGTTTATGGTATTCTCAAAAAAAAATATAATTCAATTATGCTTAAGGGTGATGTTGTTATAACTGTATCAAAATTTATAGAAGGTTATTGTTTAGACAATTATGGAAAATATATTAATGATCGAAGTAGAATAAAAGTTTTATATAGGGGAATAGATGAAAATTTGTTTAGCAAAAACAATATTAAGGAATTAGATGTAATTGATTTGCAAAAAAAACTTAGTTTATCGGACAATAATACAAAAACAATAATTGTTTTGCCGGCAAGATTAACACCAATTAAGGGGCAATATTATTTTTTAGAAGTATTAAATTCATTAAAAAATAGGGATTTTTTGTGTTTGTTAGTTGGTGAATCAACTAAGCATAAAAGTTATTATGAAAAATTAAAAAAATATATAATTGAAAATAATTTAACGGAAAATGTAAAATTGTGTGGAAATATTGATAATATGCAAGCACTTTATACAATTTCAGATATTGTTGTATCTTCAACGCTTGTGCCTGAATCGTTTGGAAGAGTTTCAATTGAGGCACAGTCTATGGAAAAAATATTTATTGGTACAGCTCTAGGTGGAACTTTGGAAACCGTTAAAGATGGTTTAAGTGGTTTTTTGGCACCATACAATGATAAAGAAAAATTTGCTGAGCTTTTAACTAATGTTATAAACATGAGTGAAGATAAGAAAAATGAGATTAAAAAAAATGCAAGAAAAAATGTTTTAGACAATTTTACATTTGATTCTTTTTATGATAAATTATGTAACATTTACAATGAAATTTTAGGTGAATAATGATCCTTGGTATTGGAATAGATCTATTAAATGCCGATAGGATTAAAAAATTGTATCAAAAATACAATGAAAAGATTTTACATAAAATTTTATCAGATGTAGAAATTGATTATCTTAGTAATAAAAGAAAAGATGTTTTAAATTTTTTATCGAGGCGATTTTGTGTTAAAGAAGCTTTCTGTAAAGCTATTGGAACTGGGTTTGGCAAACATGTTGGTATAAAAAGTATTTCTTGTATAAATGACGAATATGGTAAACCGTATATAATCTGTGATGAAAAATTAATTAAATTTATTGAAGACAAATTTTCTACGAAATTTGATAAAATCAGTATTGATATTTCAATAAGCGATGATAAACCTTTCGTGAACGCTTTTGTTATAATTTCAACAAGGGGATGATTTATGTTTTGTAAGTTAAATAAGTATGGTGAATTTAATAACTATGATCTTTTTAAAATTTTTGCTTTTGTTTTAATGGTAATTGATCATATCGG
>CAKVBE010000185.1 GCA_934725005.1 uncultured Rickettsiales bacterium
GTATAAATACTTAACCAACCATCATCTATTTTATCAGAAATTACTGTTTTGTTCAATGTTATTTTTTAATATTTAGTTTTTCACGAATCATATCTGTAAGCAAAGCATTGACAGAATTATATTCTGGATGCTCTTTGACGTATTGCACAAGAAGGTCTTTCCAACCGTACGGAACTCTGATGCGAATATTGTCGATAGAATCTTTTGTTTTTTCTTCATACTTTTTGATTGCTCTGAGCTGCGCTTCAGATGTTTTGTTTTGCTTATCATTTGCCATTTTTAATATCACCTCTAGGTGAATTATATATGATAACATAGATTTTATCAATGATATTTTTATAAAAGCCCTGCTATAAGAGTAACAGGGCTGATTTTTATTTGAAAAATTTGTTAAACAAAAAATCGGAGATGATGCTTTTCATGTAGTTATTGTATGCAGATAAATCCACATACGCACTACCACAACCCTCAAGTGTTTCATCTTCTGCATCGTGGAAGGTTGTTTGTAAACGATATTCCATAGGCTTTTCTGGACTAAAATCTACACACAGTGTATGAAAATCGATAATAACAGGTTTATCACTCCAATGTTTTTTATGCCATTCAAGGGCAACTTTTTCATCTTCAATAGATTTTTGGATAGTTGCAAGAAAGCTATCGGGGATACTTTCGACCTCAAAGCCAATAGAGAGTAAACAATCCGAACAGAAGATATTTTTTAATTCAATTTCACCAAGTTTCAATGTTTCCATCTGTATCCTTCTCCTTTCTTAAATCTGCACGATAACAGCAGCATAGTTTTGTGCTACCATAGCACTAGCATAAGCCGATGCACGCACATAGTCTGGAAAATGTCTTTCGTCAATGATGCGACTTTCAAGCATATCAACAGCAAGCGCAATCACCTTGTAGAAATGTGTCATCATTACAGTTACCCTCTTTCTTTTTTATAATAGTGGGAAGGGGTTGCCCCCCTCCCTATTGTTATCAGTTGCAAGTAAATCTCATGCTTGCTGTCTGCTTGGTAAACGCTTTATATAAATCACTATGCACCTTCTTAAACTCTGTACTCTGAAAACGGTTGGAGAGGACTTCTCTATAGGTGATTTTGCCCTCGTCACACAGGTATTCATCCGTAGCATGTTCGTCAAGGTATGCGATATATTTGGCTTTGAGTGCTTCAATCTCAGCCTTAACCTGTTCTTGCAGCGCAACATATTCTTTGATTTGCTTGATTGTTTCATTGATGTTTTTCATGGTTGGTTTCATACTGTACACCCTTTCATTATTTTGATTTGTAGTAGTAGTAGCAAGTCATTCACTTAACTTGTTAAATATATGTTACCATAGATTATTGATAATGTCAATAATTTATAATATTAAAAAATATAAAATAATAGATAAAAATATTGAAATGTACACTTGAAAAATTGTTTGTTTTTTGCTATTAAAAAATATTAAAAACACTTGAAAAAATATATGTATACATATATAATATAAGTAAGTTAAATGATTATTTAACCAACCCCAAAAACTACTACTACACAAAAAAATAAAAGAAAGAGGGTTAAGCAAATGAAAAAACTTACAAACTACAGGCGGACAGTGCAATATTTGCAAAAGATTTACAATCTTATCAATGCAGAGTATTTCAATGGGGAACTTGAGGAAATCACATTGACAGTACAGGAAAGCGTAAGAAGTTACGGTCATGTATCAGTGAGTGAAACATGGTTCACAACGGACAATAAAGCTATGAAAGAGCTAAATGTATCAGCAAACTATTTAACAAGAGATATTATAGAGGTGGTAACAACACTGATTCATGAATGTAGCCATATTTACAATATGCAGCACGGTGTCAAGGATACAAGCAACGGCTATATTTACCACAACAAAAAATTTAAAAAAACTGCTGAAGAAATGGGAAAAATAAAAATAGACCGTAGCGAAAAATACGGGTGGACAATTTCAACACCAACGGAAGAAACAATAGATTTTTGCATTAGAAACGGACTTGAAAATATAGAGATTGGAAGGAAATCAGATTTTTCTTTTGGAGGGTTTACAGGCGGAACAAACGGAAATAATACACTGCCCAGACCTACAACAAGGAAACCAAGCAGTACGAGAAAATACATTTGCCCTTGTTGTGGTAATTCGTTTAGAGCAACGAAAGATATAAGTGCTATATGTGCAGACTGTGATGTGCAGTTTGTAAAAATCGGATAATCAATGATGATAAATAGGGTAGCATAGCTACCTTATTTTTTTACAATTTTTCTAAAAATCGACACCTGTTTTAGAGGTAGCCTGTAGTAATGATTTAGAAAATTTTCAAATAAAGGAAGCTATCAGGTGTATCCTTTTTTACTCAATAGAACATTGTGGGTAGTTTACATTTTATGGATAGAGAGGAAGCACCAAAGGACAGCAAGGGAATTCATGTACGCATATTCTATGCTTTAGGATGTCGAAGGTATTTTATATTATTATAACTAGCAAAATATATATTTGTCTATTATAATATAGTAGATATTTATATTTTTACCATAGATAGCTATCATACAAATGGAGTGATTAGAATGACAAGGAAAATCAAATTGAAACCGAAAAAAAAAGAAAATATTGAGCCAGATGTTAAGACAGAACCAGTGGAAA
>CAKVBE010000186.1 GCA_934725005.1 uncultured Rickettsiales bacterium
GTATATACCAGTGGTTGAAAGTGGTAAGTCTTTTAAAGATAAATTTAGTAAAGTAGAGGATGCTATAAAAAGACAAAAAAAACTAGATTTTATGAAGTTAGATGTTAATAATTTAGGTTGGGAATTATGATTGATAAAAAAATATTTTTTAACAATATTAAGCTTTTTTTAGCTAGTTTTGGGTTCGAGTTTTCAAATGAAGAAAACTTAAAATTATATTGTTCTAGTTGCTATTTAGTAGCTGTAGAATACAACGTAACACAAGAAAAGTTTATAAATGCGATTAGAAGTTCTGTAAAAAATTTGAGTATCAAAGACTTTAATAGAAGGCCAGCGCCAATTGATTTACTTGAAAAATTACAACTTATAAGTAAACAAAAAGATTTGAGTATTGAAGAAGTTGCAGCATTAGAATTTGACAAAATCATAAAATATTTAAAATATTGTAACAATATGAACTTTAATGATATAACTTTGAGAGTATTAAATAATTACTATACAAATGGTGTTGACAGTATCTATTATATGCTTTTTGACCCATTTAATCAAAATAAAAAAGATTTAATTTGGTGCAGGCGTGAGTTTATAGATTATTACGTAACAGAGGTATTGAGTATAGGAAATAGCAAGAAATTAAATCAATTAGTTGAGAACAAAAATAAAAGAAATTTAGAGATTGAAAAATCAATAAAAGATTTAGTCTCAAGCTTGACAACTTTTTAGAGTTGAGGTACGCGTAGTAAAAAGATTGGAACATGATTTACAAGTAAAAGTTGTTAATGTATTAAAAAATTTATTATTATTGAGGACATAATGATAGTTTGGAATAGTGAAGAGATAAGTGATAGATTAGCAAAATCAGAATTATTAGATTTTGTATTTAATTTAGGATATATAAGCAGAAACGAGTATAAAATAGGTTTATGGATAAGAAAAATTTACAGAAAACAAAAAGATTTAAATTTATCGATAAGCTATGATCTTGTGAAGACAAAGGGTGGTAAATATACGGCTGAAAACTTTACTGAATTAATTCATCACAATAAAGAATGGTTAGAATTTTATAGAAATTACAATAGAAAGGATATTGATTTTATTGAAAGATATATCGGTGAAATTATAACATTTGAAGAATTACATGATAATGATGATAATATAGAACACATAATTTATGAATTAACATTATTGTTGTCTAAAGCCTGTTATGATAAAAGGAAAGAGTTAACACTATCAATAGTTGAACAACGCTTTATGTTAAAATGGTTGGTAAATACAAGAACAATTAAAGAAGTATCAGAAGATTTGAAAATTAACCCTAAAACAATAAGAAAAATAGTTAATGGAAATAATAATGATTTCAACTTTAGATATTTTGATAAACTTGTAAAATATTTTGATTTGTGATTCATTAAATATGCCGACAATTTGCAGTTTATAAACTACAATAGCGGCGTAAAGATTAAGACCATTTATAATGTTCTAGATACATTAGATTTAAAATTTATAAAATAATTCCAAAAAAATGCTTGACAATTTAAATAATTGTTTTATACAATACGATTGGGAGATTATTGTGAAAAATGGTTCTAAGAGACAGTTAATTAAGCTAGCAATCGTTGTGATTGTTAGTTTTTTTTGTATTTAATCAAAAAAACTAATAAGGTAAAAAAATACCATTTAGCAGTTTTTTAAGAATTTTTCACTTTTGCATGAATTTTTGAATATTTACTTTTAGTAAGAAATACACAGCATATTATTATTCATTTTATGTAATTTGGTTTATAAGTAATCAATGCACAAAAAAGTGTATGGTTTGTGCTATAAAGCTAAAAAATATCGGCAAACAAAAATAATAAAATTCTCTCACATTTAAAAAACATGGATTACGAAACTAAAATATCAAAACTATTACAATAGAAAAAATGACGGATTATAAAAAACATATATATGATTATGTCAATAATTTACTGGTCTCTAAGTATAAAGACATCAATACTTATTTTGGTTTCGTAAATAAGACGGTAAAACAAAAGTCTATTTGTCTTTTAAAAGAGGTTAGTAACGAACCTATACACAGAACTAGTGAAAGTAATAATAAAATTACTGAATTTATGCGCAGTTTTGTTACCATTAGCATTTCCTTAGATAGTGATGAAACAACAAGTTATGAACTTGCTAATGAAATTATAAATTATATCAGGTCGTGTTTAAGCTCTTCAAAAGCTTTGTTCTACTTTCAAGATTTTGATATGTCGCCTAGACAAGATTTAATAAGCTCTACGAGAGATTTAACAAACAATTTTAGTGGTAATTTTGTTTATAAATTCGAGTTTGACATACCATTTGACTACATAAGTATAAACAATAATGATTGTTTAGATTATGAGATCGGAAAAGATATAGATATTAGTATTAATATTAGTAAATAATAACAACATTTAAATGAGGATTAAATGAAAATAGATAATTTAATTAATATTGGTTTTACTTTAACACAGGCAACTGATATTACTACATTCTTCAAAAATGTTGCTTATATAGCAGATTTTGAAAACACTGATTTACTGGACGAAGTAATTGTTCCTGATGCTGGATTAGCAATTTCAAGCATGGAAACTTTGGATGCTACTTTTAAACCAAGCAC
>CAKVBE010000187.1 GCA_934725005.1 uncultured Rickettsiales bacterium
ACAGTTGGTGCTGGTGTTGTAAGTAAAATTATACAATAGTTTATCTTTTAAGATAGGGTTTTTCCCTATCTTAAATATTTATTAAAGGGGTATAGCTCAGCTGGTAGAGTAGCGGTCTCCAAAACCGTTTGTCGAGGGTTCGAATCCTTCTGCCCCTGCCAATTTATATAATTATGAAGTTTTTGCTTAGCTATTTTAAAGATGTTCTAAATGAGATGAAAAATGTAACATTTCCTAGTAAGGGTGATGTAGTTTTAACGTCTTTTAGTATTTTTGTAATTATAATGATAACAATGCTATTTATTTTTGTTACGGATTGTGTTATATCGAAGATTATTAAAGCTTTTTTGGGAATGTGATGGATTATAAATGGTATATAGTTAATGCTGTGTCAGGTTGTGAAAATTCAGTTTGCAAAGAAATAAATAAGTTAGCATTGACAGATGAAAGTATTAAGGAAGCTTTTGTTCCAGTAAAAAAGATATTTAAAATAGTAAGAGGAAAAAAGGTTGAAGCAGAGCAAAAGTTGTATCCTGCTTATGTTTTTGTTAATATGAGTTGCAATAACTCAATTTTAGGAAGTATAAGGTCAATTCCAAAAGTGTTAGGATTTTTAGGCAGTTCAAAATTTAAACCAGATACCGTTCCTAGCTCCGAGATTGAGAAAATAAAAAACAGAATGATTTCAGAGACCTCTCTAGAAGAGGAAGTATTTGATATTGGTGACAAAGTAAAGATAGTTGATGGTCCATTTGATACATTTGTTGGAACCGTTGACGGATTTGATAAAGAAAAGAATATTTTGAAAGTTTCTATATTAATATTTGGTAGAACTACTGTTGTTGATATAGATAAATCAAAAGTTGAAAAGATTTAAATTTATTATTTTATTAATTTTTAGAAAGAAGAAAGATGGCTGTTAAGAAAGAGGTAGTGGCTACTATAAATTTGCAAGTTGCAGCTGGAAAGGCTAATCCAGCACCTCCTATTGGTCCAGCTCTTGGTCAAAGAGGTGTGAACATCATGGAATTCTGCAAGCAGTTTAATGCCATGAAATTTGATTACCCTGTAGGTACACCAATTCCAGTATCTATAAGTGTATACAAGGATAAAAGTTTTACTTTTACTACTAAGCAACCTCCTGTAACTTATCTCATAAAAATGGTTACTGGTCTTAAAAGTGGTTCTAAAGCTCCTGGAAAAGAAGTTGCTGGAAAAATTACAAAATCTCAAGTTAGAAAAGTTGTTGAGATGAAAATTAAAGACATGGATACTAGAGATGTTGATGCCTGTGAGAGAATGGTTGAAGGTAGTGCAAGGTCTATGGGATTGGAAGTAGTTGAAGGTTAATTAATAAGAGAAGAAAATGATTATAGAAAAGAAGAATGGATCTTTTGATTTGCCTACTGCTGTTAGCACGCTGAAACAGAATTCTGAAAAGAAGCATAGAAAATTCGTAGAATCTGTTGACATGGCGTTCAATCTTAATATAGATGCTAAGCAATCAAATCAAAATATTAGAGGTGCTGTTGAATTACCAGCTGGTTCTGGTAAGACAGTAAGGGTAATAGTTTTTACCGATAATGAGGATTTACAACAGAAAGCAATAAGAGCTGGTGCTATCAAGGCAGGTTTAAGTGATTTAGCTAAAGAAATAGAAGATGGATTTTTGGGATTTGACTATTGTGTAGCTACACCTAGTGCTATGAAATCGTTAGGTAAAGTTGCAAAAATTTTAGGTCCAAGAGGACTTATGCCTAATCCTAAAAATGGAAATATTTCTGATGATGTTGAAACTGTTGTGAAACAAGCAATAAAAGGAAAGATTAATTTCAAAAATGATAAATATGGTATCGTTCATGTTTTGGCTGGAAAAATTAGCTTTTCTGATCAGGATTTAATTTCTAATATAAAAGCTATTGTGAGTGCTATTAAAGAGGCAAAACCAGAAAGTATAAAAGGTAAATATATAAAAAGTGTTTATCTATCTACCACTATGGGTCCTTCTGTTGCTCTAGATATAGATAATATTAATTAATGTTTAGAGGTTTTATATTATGAATAGAACTCAGAAATCTGAAAGCCTAGAATTGGCTAAGAGCATTTTGCTTAATAATCAAATGTCGATCTTGATTGAATATAAGGGATTGACCAGTGGTGAGATGACAGAATTAAGGATGTTGTTAAAAGATAATGGTGCTAATATCAAAATTTTTAGAAACAATCTTGTTGTAAAAGCTATAGAAAATGATAAATTTGCTTTTCTTAAAGATAGTTTAAAAGATCAAGTGGCTATATCTTACTGCAATGATCCTTTAACACTTTCAAGCATTTTGGTAAAATACGCTAAAGCTAATGAAAAAGTTAAAATAAAGATTGGATCCCTAGATGGTGAAGTTATTGAGTTAGATAAGATAGTTGCTCTATCTAAGTTAGGATCTGTAAACGATGTAAGAGCTAGATTTATTAGCGTATTAAGTGCTCCTGCTTCTAAATTAGTTAGAGTACTTGATGCTTTTGCTAAAAAAGATGCTTAGTATATGAATTTATTTTGTTTAATTAATAATTTTTAAAAAAGGTTAGAAAATGACTGCAAATTTAGATAAGATAGTAGAAGAA
>CAKVBE010000188.1 GCA_934725005.1 uncultured Rickettsiales bacterium
CGATATAAGTACATTTGATTTGATTCATGCATATACATTATTTACAGATGGAAATGTAGCATATGAATTAAAAAAGAAATATCCTCAAATAAAATATGTAGTTGCCATAAGAAATACGGATGTTAATACTTTCTTCAAATATATGTTACATCTTAGAAAACGTGGAATAAAGATAATGAAAGAAGCAAGTGCAATTTTTTTTCTTTCTGAACCATATAAGAGGATAGTATTTAATAAATATGTACCCAAAAACATAAAAGAAGAATTAGAGAAAAAGACATATATTATACCGAATGGAATAGACGATTTTTGGATATCTAACTGTTATAAAACAAAAGATATAAAAAGTAATAGTAAAAATGTTAATATTATTTATGCAGGAAGAGTTGATAAGAACAAAAATATAAAAACAACTCAGGAAGCATTGAAAATGTTACAAGATAATGGATATAATACACAATTTTCAATTGTTGGAAAAATAGAAAATCAGAAAATTTTTAAGAAAATAATTAATTATCAAAATACCAAGTACTATGGGGAAAAGAATAAAGAAGAATTAATGAAGCTATATAGAAAAAATGATATATTTGTTATGCCTTCTTTTTCGGAGACTTTCGGATTAGTCTATGCAGAAGCTATGAGTCAAGGATTACCAGTAATATATACTAGAGGACAAGGATTTGATGGACAATTTGGAGATGGAATAGTAGGATATTCATTAGATCCAAAATCCAAAAATGAGATTGCAGACAAAATAAAAATAATTTTACGAAAATATAGAGAAATTAGTGGAAATTGTATAAAAAAAGTGAACAAATTTGAATGGGATAAAATAGTGAATAAATATAAAAAAATTTATGAAGGATGTATTTATGAAAACGGATGAAAAAAAAGAAACGATAATGGGAATAGTTATTTGTTTTATAATAACAGGATTATTTTTAACTAATATTTCTTATGGAATATTTCAGGATAATTTATCAATATATGAATTGATAAATTTAGGTTGCAAAATAGCAATATTGGGGTGCTTATTTGTTGCAAGTATATTTCTAATAAAAAAGTTTAATATAAAAATTATACTATATATTGCAATATTTGCACTGACAGTAGCAATTCAGTTGGTATTTTTTTCGAGCTTGAATGATTATTTTATAGATAATTTAATAAATTATACTACAGTTATTTTACCTACAGTTGTTTGTTTTCTGTCAATCACAGATTATAAAAGAATACTAAAATATTTAGTTAAAGTATCATTTATTATTGCTATTTTTACAATCATTGTTTTTTTGATATTTGGGAATAATTTATTTAAAAATGGATATTCTATGGGTTTTGCTAATATAATGATATTTCCAACTAATATTTTAATATATTATTTGTTTAATTCTAAGTCAAATAATATAAAAAAGATTGTAACGATTATATTAGTTTTATTTAATATTTTTGTTGTTTTTTCATTTGGCTCCAGAGGTGCTTTGATTGATATTGTAGCATTCATGATGTTTTCCTTTATTACTAATAAGGAAAAAACAGCTGGAAAATATATTACAATAATTGTTATAGGAATAATTATAATGATGGGGGTAGTATTTTTTAATGATATTATAGATACTTTGATAAATATATTTGATGAGTTAGGAATTAATAGCAGGACACTTACGATATTATCAACGGACTTAAATCATGATAGTGGAAGATCTGAAATATGGGAAAGCATAATAAAAGAAATAGAACAGAACCCTTTTAAAGTCAGAGGTATAAATGCCGAATATGCAATAGTAGGTATATATAGTCATAATATGTTTTTAGAGTTGATGTATGATTTAGGAATTTTACTTGGACTACCAATAACGATATATATTATTTATGCAATAATAAAAACACTGTTAGTTAAGAAGAAAAGTGCATATATACATCTTTTACAATTAATATTGTTTTCTTTCTTCCCGTTATTATTATGGTCTGACTCAATTTGGAAAAGCATTTTCTTTTGGATATGGGTGTGTTGCTTTGACGAAAAAAAAATATGTAAGAAAGAGGAAAAAATATATTATGAGGAATAAAAAAAAAATAATTTTAGATATGTTATTAAATATAATATCAACAGCTGTTCCGACGATAATATTACAATTACTCATATTACCTTCTATAGCTAATTTTGTAGATGATAATAAATATGGATTGATAGTTACTATCTTAGCAATGCTGAATGTAGTACCAGCAACAATGGGGAATTCATTAAATAATATTCGATTGGTTTATGAAGAAAGGTATAAGGAAAACAAAACTAAAGGTGATTTTCAGTTAGTATTGGTAATATGTGAAACTGTAAATATATTGCTAATATTTATAATATCTTGGTATTATTTAGGAAAATTTGATGTCATAAATATATTATTAATTATAATTACTGGAATTCTATGGTTAGGAAGAGAATATCATATTGTAGCTTTTAGGATAAGCTTGAATTATAAAGCTATTTTATTAAATAATTTGTACCTTACCTTAGGATATGGATTGGGATATATTGTATTCAGAATTACAAATTATTGGCAATTTATATATATTCTAGGAATGTTAATTAGTTATGTATATATATAT
>CAKVBE010000189.1 GCA_934725005.1 uncultured Rickettsiales bacterium
CTCTAGGATAGCCACCGACACCTAATGCATTATCAATAAGTAACGAACCGGTTGGAATTACCTGAATATTTTCAATAGGTCTCTGTCCAAACATCATTGCTGAACCTTTACCAAACTGTTTGTCTATTTGTGATAGTGCTACGTCTAACGCTTTTTTTCTATCCGATTTTTTATCTTCAACCACCATCTTTTATTTTTTTCTTAATTTCAATTACTTGAGTTGTATTTTACATATGCCTTTTTAAAAGGCAAATAATTAAATGTCTTTAATTCCAAAACCGAATTTATTTTTAAATGCTGTAGAAAAGTGTTGCAAGCTTCCAAATCCTAGATTAAAATATATTTTTGATGCTCTTTCACCATTTTCTATTAATTTTTTTGCCTCATTAAGTCTTTTATTTAAAATCCATTTATGTGGATTTTCTTTAAATATTTCTTTAAACTCTCTTTTAAATGTTGATAAACTTCTGTATGAATAATGAGCAAATTCTTTTATTGTTAAATCTTCTTTATAATTTTTTTCC
Source organism: uncultured Rickettsiales bacterium (assembly GCA_934725005.1). The sequence goes on from CAKVBE010000189.1 coordinate 525, forward strand.
ATAAATTCATATAAATTTATTTTTTTGCTAATATCAAAATCAAAAAGATGTGAAGCTAGCTCAGGCTTTATTTGTAGTAAAGTATACAGACCTTCTAATTTTTTTGCGTTAATTACTTCATGACTTGGATTAATGTTATTGTCAAAATAATTGAAAAATGTCCTAAAAAAAATATTTAGCATCTCATTTTTCTCTATCTTAACTATAGAGTCTATATTATTTGAGGTTTTTATATTACTATTTTTATAATTATTATATTCAGTTTTTAAAATACTTTTGTCTATGATAAAAAATATTCCACTGAATGGATTACCATTTTCGTCCGGTAATTTTGTTAGTTTTATATTGCAATCTCTTTTGACAAAAACACACTCGCCACTTTTAAAAGAGTAATTTTTATTATCAAAGTTAAATTTTAGTATACCAGATGAAACATAAATAAAGCTATTATCACTAATTCTTTTATTACAGATTTTTTTGTTTCCATTATATCTACAAACATGAATATTATTATAATCTTTTACTTCTAAATTGTCCATTTTGTATATTTTTAAAATATTAACAACATTTATTGCAAATAATATGCGCGCATAAAGATAAAATCAATTTTAATTATGCGTTTAAATATTATTAATATGAAAAATATATTTATTTTAATGAAAATAAAGGTATTTTTATATAGTCGAAAAATGCATTAAAAATGCATAATAATGAAAGTTAATCTTCAATGTTTTTATACGCAGTATTGGTTAATATTTCTGGATTTAAAATTTTCAATCAAACGATTGATTAATAATATTTATGTTATAAAATTGATAATACTTATTTTTTAATAAAATTATGAAAGATACAAAAAAGGCAATACTTGACATAGCATCTGTTATGTTTGCCAAAGGTGATTATGATTCTATATCTACAAGAGACATAGCTAAAAGAGCTAATGTTAACATTTCTGCTATATCATATTATTTTGGTAATAAGGATGGATTGTATTTGGAAGTTATAGAAAATGCAATTTCTTTCATAAAGGATTCTAATGAGAGTTGGGTAAAACTGGTATTAAATTTTAAAATATCTAATAATAGAGATGAAAATCTAAATAATTTTTTAAATATTTTAGGTGCTTATGTAGATTGTGTGATAAACAATACAGTCTTTATGAATTCCAATTCTATTGTCTTATTGAAAAATAGTGCTAAAAATAATTTAGTTTCTAATACTGTATATAATGAATTGTTTTTGCCATTGAACAACATTTTGTCAAGAATTTTTATTTCTATTACAGGTTTAGAACCTAATAATTTGAAAATTACTTTCATAGTAAACATGATACTTGGTCAAATGACTGATATTGCAATTCATAAAGATATGATATTAAAATTATTGGGTATTAAAATGTTTGATAATGAAGGTATTGAAATGTTGAAACGCATTTTTGTTGAACATGCAAGAGCTATAATGAATATGTATATAAATGAGGTCTTAAAATGAAAACATGTAAGTATTTAATTTATTTTGGTATAGGTTTGATCAGTTGTATCAATGCAGGATTAGCCGATAATAGTGCAAGGAATATAAAAAATATAAAGTTTGATGATTGTAATAATGTAAGTTTTAGCAATAAGAAATTAGATTTATTTGATTTAATAAGGATTGGTGTTTGTAATAATCCGTCACTAAAGTATGAATATTTATCGATTAAAGTTTCAGAAAAAGAATTATCTGAAAAGAAAGCTGATTATTTTCCGGAAATAAATGCTTCACTTTCAGCTGGAAAAAATTTTTCTAAGATTGAAAAAGTTGATAAAAGCGGTATAGATAATCCATATTCTGGTTCTTTAAATCTCTCCTGGTTATTATATGATTTTGGTGGAAGAGAGACCGAAATTGGAAAATTTAATGAATATTTAAAAGCTTCGAAAAACTTGTATGATTCAAAGCTTCAAGAAATGATTCTGTCTGTAAGTAAAGCTTATTTTAAGTTGTTAGGTGCCGAAGAGTCGCTTAAAAGTGAAATAGCTAATGAAAAGATGTATGCTAAATCATATGAAG
>CAKVBE010000190.1 GCA_934725005.1 uncultured Rickettsiales bacterium
CTTCATAATATATATAAAATATATTATGAAGGGAGTTTTCTTATGGCAAAAATTTTAGTATATAATCAAGATACTAATAGAATGGAAACATATTTTAGAGGCGAAAATGAAGCTATGCCATATAATACAAATAATACATTAAAAGTGAAAGAGTTTAGAGGTTCAAGTAAAAGTAATATATTATGGACAGATAAAAGAACAATACAGGCATGGAATAGTCAAAGATATTTATATGGTGCTCCAATACCTGTAGGTTTTGCTTTTAAAAGGCCATATGAAGGTGGTCATGGAAACCAGAGTCAACATTATGCAACACAGTAGCACCAAACCTTAAAACTACTGGAATATAAACGAAATTTAACTATTAAAAAAATAACATATTTTTTTAAAAAAGTAAATATTTTGTTAAAATAATTTTATGATATAGGTAAAATTATGGAAAATATAAAATTAAAAGGAGTATGGATTCCAACTGAAATTTTAATAAATGACGAACTTGCAGATAAAGAAAAAATTGTGTTATCAATAATAGTAGCATTAATAACAGAAAATAAAAGCTGTTTTATGAGTAATAGATATTTATCAAAAATATTAGGAATAACAATAAATAGAGCTTCTAAAATAGTTTCGAGTTTGAAAAGTAAAAACTATATTTCTGTAAAAGTGAATTTAGATGATAAAAAGAAAGTAATAAATCGAGAAATCAATATTACGGACAAGCTAAAGGGTATGGTTAAAAATAACAATAGGTATGGTTTAGAAAAACAATACCCTATTGTTCCAAAAGGCAACTATATAAAATATAATTATAATAAATATTATAATAAATATAGTCAACGAAAATATACAAGAGAAGAATTAGAAAAATTATATAAAAACAAATAAATATATTTTGATACTTAAACAGAAATGTTTGAGTATTTTTTTAGGAGATGATAGAAATGAGTATAATAATAAATATTTTTGGAAAAATTATGTTGTTAGTAGATATTGAGAAAAAAGAAGTAATTAGTCTAATAAATATAGACTGTGGGTTAGTTAGATATATTACTAAAATTTTAAAAGAATTTGTGGCAAGTAATACAAACAATGGTTACATTCAGTTTTTAAATAAAACAGGAGAAACATATTTACATAGGATAATATTGGAATATTATTCACAATTTGATACAAAATTGTTTACGATACTAAAAAATTCAGATTATGAAGTAAATCACAAAAATAAAATGGTTTGGGATAATAGACTAGAAAATTTAGAGTTAGTAACAAGAATTGGGCAAGAAAGACACAAAAGAGGTAAGAAATACGAAGATGAGATAGTAATGTCAACAGAAGAATTAATAGCAATAAGACAAAAACTAAAAGAAGATAAAAGATACAAGACAGATAAAAAATATTTAGAAAAAGTAAGTCATAATAATATGGAGTGCTTAAAGGAAAAGAAGCTTAATAATAAATTCTTTGAAAATCTGTATATAAGATTTAATAATATTAAAATTAATAACATAAAAATAACATCGAATGATGTAGATACTAATACATTAGGATATATCAATAAAATTATATTTTATGTACTAAAAAATACCTTTTTTACATATAGAGATATAGAAAATACAATTATAGGCTATAACATATATAGATGTAAAAGCTTATTTAAAAATAATATAAAGCTAATTATTAAATATTATAAATCAAATACAGTGTTTAGAGAAATATGTCATAAGTATAATTTATTAAACTTTAACTACCTTGATTTAAATAACTTTATAGAACATGCAAATCATAATATTCTAATAGACCTCTTTGTATATATTTTTCCTAATAAATTTTATTTTACATTTTATAAAAATCAAATCCAAATTTCAGTATCGGTAAAAGATTTAGTACTTACTAGAGGCAAATATAATAGTTTTAGAGTTTTATACCTTTTACATCTATTAGAGAGAAAAAGAAATACAAAAAGTGATTATAGATATAGGTCTAAAGCTAGAATAGAAACAGAAGCGTCATATTTTATAGTTAACAAATATACAGATGATTTATTTAAACATACAGTTCTACCTATAGCAAAGAAACTAAGAAAACAAAATTTATCTACAATAACACATACTATAATTACTAAAAACTATTCTGTAGAAACAGCAGATAGAGTTTATCAAAATTCTACTCGTAAAAAAGCAACTAAAAAGAGTTTAGGTACCATTTCAGATATTGAATATTTACTTTCTACATCTTTATTAGAAAAAATAAACTTATATGGCTATATTACTATTTCAGATATAAGAGTAGAATTAGAAAAAATAAACGAAAAAAGAAAAGAAGAATTACAGCCTTTTGTAGAAATTAGAGAAAAAGATAATGTGTTTATTTCTAAGATGGTTAGAAATTTAATCGAAATCAAGGAACTAATGAAAAAACTAAAAATCGGTTACAGGACTTTAAATCAAAAAACAAAAGATAAAATTACAAAATATCAAGAAAAAAATAAAATAGCAGATGATACAACAACAGCTTTAACATATAGACAAAAAATTATAGTGTTGAACAAATTATATG
>CAKVBE010000191.1 GCA_934725005.1 uncultured Rickettsiales bacterium
GTGGGGCACTTCCCTGCAAAGCAGGGAAGGATTTAGAAAATAACAAATAACAAAATCTTTCCCTTCATTACATTACTGTCCTATTAAAATTTAATAAAATAATAATAGTTCATTTTTTATAATAATCTTTCATTTACCCCCTACCGCTTCAACTTCGAATTTCATTCTCGTTTCAGCGACTTCCCCCCTAAAGGGGGAAGTGGTTTATACTATATAATTTTAATTATTTTTTTATTTTGATAGTATATAATTATAAAAACATATCACTTCCCCCTTTAGGTGTTTAATCCCACTTGATTACAAATTTACCTCGTGTAATAGGACAATGGAGGAAGTCATCGAATTATTAATTGATAAAGGAATAATAGATAGAGGAAATATAATCGACGATAAATGATTAATTAATAACTAAAATTAGTGGTTAAAACTAGCGGTTTAAATTAATAATTAAAATTAATGATTAATTATAGCTAACTATTAAAATATAAACCATACTGTATGATAGTACTAATTAATATAATAAGTTAATAAGTTAATAAGTTATTAAACTATTTGAACTATTTAACTCATCTGAATTATTTAACTTATTTAACTTATTTAAACTATTTGAATTATTTAACTTACAAAGTTACTAAATAATTAACAATTAACTACAAATAAACATATTTTTTATTATGAAGATACAATTACATAAATTGGCTAAAACAACTCCAGCATTAAGAAAGTATATATGGGAAGAAGTTAATATAAAAAAGAGACAATTAAAAGAATTGGCTAATGAACTAAAGTTAAATGTATCAACAGTAAGTAAATGGAGTAAAAGAGATATAATAAATAATCCAGATGAGATATATGATAGAAGTCATGCTAAACATAATTTAAATTTATTATTAAATCCTAATGAAGAAGAAGTTATAATATTTTGTAGAGAATTTATTGGGCTATCTATATTAGATATTTGTAGTGTATTACATACACTATTTGATAAACACAACATAAAGTGTAACAGAATAATAAAATACAGTAAGAACTCCATATATAAATGTATATTAAGACATAAAGTATCGACACCAATTGAAAGATATAAAAAAGCAATAGAAACAGAGAAAGAAAAAGAAAAGATAAAAGAAAAAGAAAAACTAGAAAAAGACAATGAAGATAATAATGATGATGATAACAACAATAAAAACATATTCGAAATAGTTAATGAACCGGGATTCTTACATATGGATTTTAAATACTTACCTAGAATTAAAGAAGTTAATCCAGATTATGATATAGAAGGTACTATTGGGACAAAGAATAAAAAAGGTAATAAAAAAAGTAATAAAAAATATATAAGCAAAAGAAGTTATATGTTTAGCGCTATAGATAGATACAGTAGATACGTATATACAGAAATATTAACAGATAAATCAGTAGAAAATGTATCAAATTTTTTAAAAAGAGTAATAAAAGATTTTGAAGATAAAACATATAATAAGGAAACAAATAAAAGTAATGAAATAAAGGTAATACTAACAGATAACGGAGGAGAATTTACAGATAGATTTGCTGTTAATAGTAAATTAAAAAAGGAATTAAACATAGAATCAACCAAACCAACAGGAAAACATTTATTTGATAAAATATGTAAAGAACATAATATAGAACATAGATTAACAAAACCAAATCATCCACAAACAAATGGAATGATAGAAAGATTTAATGGAAGAATAGCAAAAGCTTTAAAAGAATATAAACTCTTCAGAGGAGAGTTTAAAATACAACAAGAAATGTTTAATTTTATATTAGAATCAACAAACAAATATAACACTACACCACTACAATGTCTACATTATAAATCACCAATCTATATGTTAGAAGAATATAAAAAAGAAGTAAACAAAATAAATAAAGTAAATGGAACAAACAAAATAAATAAAACAAACAACAAAATAAACAAAACAACTAAAACAAACAATAAAACAAAAGAAACAAATAAAATAAACAAAAAGATAAAAGAGGAAATAAAAGAAAGAGCGAAAGAAGAGGAAAAAGAAGATAAGAAAAAGAAAGAAGAAAAAAACAAAGATAAAATATTAAATGACAAGGAAATATTAAACAACAAAATAATATTAAACGACAATAAAATAATAAATAACAAAGAAAATAACAAAGACAATACAAAAAATAACACTGTTATAAATGATAATCAAGTGGGATTAAACACTCAAGGAGGGAAAGGATTTAGTAATGGTTTTGTAATAAAAATATTTATTTTTTATTAAAATTTGAGTCTATACAGATATTTCTAACTAATTATGCCAGTATTTACAAGTACTGGCTTAAATTATTTGAAAATTAGACTAGACAGTAGCACAAAAAGAGGAAAGATTTTTCAATGGTTGTTATTTTCTAAATCCTTTCCCTCCTTGAGGGAAAGTGCCCTGAAAGGGCAATAGGGTGCCTGTGAATTATTTGAACTTTTATCTCATGATGTACAAAATCTTTGAATTGTGTACCTA
>CAKVBE010000192.1 GCA_934725005.1 uncultured Rickettsiales bacterium
GGGTATGGTAATGGTAAATATTGTTCTAGTTTATTGGTTGTAGGATCGAATATTTCAACACCGTCAACTCTTTCAAAATATTTGGTTGTTGCAAGAATTAAGACTCTCCCATCTTTTAAGACTGTACCTTGTATAGGAAAGTGTTTAGTTTCACCTACATAATATAAACCTGGTTTCGGATTAGGATCTTTTGGATTGTACTTAGGCACACCTCCCGCAAATGAACAACCGGAAGCGGATATAATAATTCCAAAAATTAACAAAAATATTATAAAAAATTTTTTCACATTTTTCATCACTTCTCATTACCCCTGCATATGGGTTATAATAAACACTAATTCGAACATTTATTACACTCCACAACTGCTCTATACATATAAGATATTCCAAATAAGTTATTAGTCTATAGCCATATGTCTAAAGTCAATAAAAATATTACTCAAACACAATAATATTCTGTCAAAAATTTTTCAAGCATATAATTACAAAACTTTACAATTATTAAGAAATTCTATTTGTTTATTTAATAACTTTTTTAATTCAAATATTTCATTCATTATTTTTCTCCTTTCAGTGTCTTATTGACTTTAAATATTGCAGTTTTGTTACCAACTATCAAGAATATATCACCATTGTCCAATTTTATTGTTGCAGCATTGGAAAATGGGGCTTTAGGTCCTTTTTTCACAACATTATTTTGTACATCAATGATTTCAGTATTTTGTATATATCTTGGTCCGGTAATAGGATAATACCCGACACAACCTCCCAAAATCATTATATATCTGTCATTTAACTCAAATAAACTAAAAGGTGGTTCTGTTTCACTTGAAAAATCATCTCGCAAAAGAGGAATAGTTTTTAAAGTTTTTTTGTTTTTTAAATCATAAATTTCACCATAACTGTATCTGGAAACATTAATGGCTTTAGTTCCGATAATCAATAACTTGGCGTTCAAAAGGTCTTGTACTATAGGCACTCTATATGAATTTCTAACTCCTAAATTTTCAAGAGTTTCAGTTTTTTCATCAAATCTTATAATAATTGGCTTTAAAGTATCTGCATTAATTCCTAGCAACAGAATTCCATTACTTGTATTAACCAGAGTATCAATAATATAATCGTAATCAAATGAGATAATTTTTGAAGTACCTGTTTTTAAATCAAAAATCTCCAAGAAATTTTCGAAAAGATTTACAGCTTTATATCCGGTAATTACTTGCGGAGAAATACCAGATTTTGTTATTGTGTGATATTTATGTTCTAACTTTTTAGGTATAATTTTTTCCACTTTATTCTTTTTTAAATCAATAATTGCCATATTGTTGTAAGGAATAGCATCAGGAGCATCTGTAAAAACAAATTCCAAATATTTGAATTTTGAATTCCTGTTAAAAGTAACTGAAGGATATCCAGGATTACTTTTATTACCTACAGATGTTAATAATAATTTATTATCATTTAACAAAATTCCTTCCGGTTTAAATACTAAATTTTTATCCATATTGAGATTAAAAGTTTCAATTTCATTACTTGTTACGTTATAAAGTTCTGTTGGAATATAGGTTAAATGTCCATTTGAATTATTTTGGTAATGGGTTCCAAGAATTAAAATATTTCCATTATTTAACCTGACTAATCCTCTATTACTTATAAAATGGGGATAAGCAGTATTTGGACCGGTAACAAAATATCCAAACTTGTTGTACTTTTTTAGAATTCCAGAAAACCCAAAATATAGCAATAAAAAAGTCATTAACATGAATAGGACAATAAAAACTTTTTTAAATTTTGTAGTATATTTTTTATACTTCCCCATATGCTTAAAGACCTTCCTATCCTTACTGTTTTTTAATCCAATTTATGTTTAATTTTATTATCGTACAGCAACTCATCACTTCAACTAACCCTATTCCTAAATACATAACCCTAATATATTACCAACAGGAATTTTGTCAATTAGACAAATGGCTAATATTTTATTATTTCACGTACACATAACAGAAACTTAACACTTTGTCAACATAAAGTTTTACAGCAATTTAATAAACCAATTTGTTGTTTTAATAAATTTTTTAATTCATATTTATCTTCAATTGTTTTTCGTGCTGAAATCCTTAAATTTGAAAACTTTTCAGGTTCTTCAAGAACAGAATTTATTTTTTGTGCAAGTAAATCTATATTATAAAAATCTGTTAAAATACCATTAAAACCATCTTGTATTACTTCTTTTACTGGTGCAGTATCAGATGCTACGACACAGCAGCCGACAGACATAGCATCTAAGAGCGACCAAGATAAAACAAACGGATATGTCAAATAAACATGACATCTTGAAACCTGCAACAACTTTATATACTCAGGATAAGGTAAATTGCCAACAAAATGAATTTTAGATAAATCCAAATCCAGTTCACGTAACATTTTTTGTTTGAACGTGTCATTTCTTAAATGTTGCCCATAGCAAACTCGATCTTCCCCCC
>CAKVBE010000193.1 GCA_934725005.1 uncultured Rickettsiales bacterium
TTTTTAGATTATCTAAACTATTAATGACTTTTTTGTCGTTCATAAATACACCTCCATCTAACAAAAATATTATACAAAAAATCCTCATAGATATAAGAATAAATGATTGTACTTGCTATGAGAAATACTTGTTACAAAAACCAAAATATGATATACTTCCATTAAATAGAAACGGAGGTATATTTATGGAAAGGATTAATAATATGTTTAAATTTGCAACTAAGGAATTAAGCCAAGATGCTTTTTTATGTTGGTTAGTGAATTATATAAATACAGATGAAGAATACAGAGTAGTAGCTAAAGAGTTTATGAAATTATTAGCTCATAAAATAGGAGATAAAAAATTAGAAAAAGTTATAAATGATGATAATTATACCGTAAAAATAAGACATCAATATAAAAATATTGACATTCTGTTGGAAATTGAAGATTTATATATAATTATAGAAGATAAAATAAAAGCAATAGAACACGATAATCAAATAAATTCTTATGAAAATAAACTAATTATGCAAGGTATAAACAAAAACAATATATTTACTTGCTATTATAAAATATATGATGAATATAAAATAAAAGATAAATTCATTGGAGCAGTAATTACAAGAAGAGATATGATTAACTTATTTGAAAACTCAAAAAATATAAATTTATTTATGTCTGATTATTTGAATTATTTAAAAGAAATTGAAGAATATTCAAGCAAAAGAGATATTGTTGCTAAGGATTTAAACAAATTAGACGCTAAATATGTAAATAAAGTTGAGGATTCTATTTACACAAGCTTTTACAGTGAATTAGAGAACAAACAAAAAAATATAGTTGGTTGGGGTTACGCAGACAATAGAGCAGGAGGAATTTGGTGGTATGCTTCTGAAAAATACAATAATGTTCAAAGCGAAGAATTTGCACAAATTTATGCAGAAATAAATTTAAAAGAAGAAAGAAATGCTATTGTGCTAAAATTAGGTAAAAAGAGTAAATATCTAACTATACCAGTTAACGAAAAATTAGAAAATATTTTAAAAGATAAAGAATATTATGTAAAAGGCAAAATTAAATATTTTGATAGAAATAAATATTTTGTTGTCCGACCTGATAACACTATTGAAGAAAGATTTGAATATTGGTGTTATAAAAATTTGACAAATAAAATTGATATTTTTGATAAAGTCATTACAAAGGAATTTTTAGAAAAACTAAAAAATTATAAAATAGGAATGAATGATAATTCAAAAGGTATATTAAGAAAAAACAATAATAATCTTTATAAATATTATGCAAGAATAGCAAGTATAGATGTAAACAATTATACATTAACAGAAATAGAGGAAATTTTGAATGTAATAAATGAACATTTAAGAAGTTTGAAAATAAAGCTATGAAAATTATAAAGAAGATTTGAATAGAGGAAAAACAAAATGCAAGAAAATAGAAAAGCTATTGTATTAGATATGGATAAAACACTAATAAATGGAGTTAACAAAACAGATAATGAACAGATTATGATATTAAGACCAAATTTAGATGAGCTAATAATTAAGTTAAAGGAAGCAAAAGAAAAAGGAATTGATATTATTTTATGTACAACAGCACGAGGACCTTGGATAAATAAATTTTTCTCATTAAAACCAGAGTTTAAAACTTTATTTGATAAAATGTTTACTCGTGATAATGAAGAAGAGTGGATGAATTATAGTGAAGAAAAATACCCATTAGAATACAAAGCAAGAAGTGAAAATATAAACTTAGAATATTCAAAACCAGTAACAACATTTGGTTATAATTCAGTATTATATATAGATGACAGCAAAATGGAAGGCGTAAGACTAGAAATATTATTTTGGTTAACTGAAAACAAATTAGAAAGAGATGTAACATTTTTTAGTGCTTTTGGATATAATGGTGGCAAAAACTATGAAAAGATACTAAACTATCAAAAGATAGCAACTCAAAGAGCAGATGTTGCTGAAAAATTAGAGGAATATTTAGATATTGAAAAAAATGAGCCGGGTTGTAAAATGATGTGTTCTGTAATAGACCGATTTATAAATAAAAAATTCAAAGTTGGTCTGACCTTGGTAGATAAGGATTATTTAGAAGATTATAAAATATTTAGTGATAAGAAATTATTGTTACAAGAAGAATTGGATAAACTTATAAAAGAATAAAGGAAGTAGAATAAAATTAATATATATAGTAAGTTGAATCAAAAACAAATAAAATTATTAGAAGAAGTGGGAGATATAATTGAAGATAGAGAATATAGCAAAGAAGAAGTGAAACAAATGCAAAATGTTGTAGCAAATCATATTTTTAGTAAAAGTAAGAAAGAGATAAGTAGAGAGGCAAATAAATATAGTGAAATTTTAGGAATTATAGGAGATTAGATATATGAGAAGTTTAGAAAAATTTAAAGGCTGCCTTGTTGGAGGTGCAGTTGGAGACGCGTTAGGGTATCCAATAGAATTTTATAAAATA
>CAKVBE010000194.1 GCA_934725005.1 uncultured Rickettsiales bacterium
ATACCATTACACTGAAATATTGAAACAGCAACAGCCATTACGCATCCACAAAAACAACCAAGATATGGAACTATAGTAAAAATACCACTCAACATTCCAATTAAAAAGCCATACTTTAATCCAGTAGAATACAATACTACTGAATAAAACAATCCAAGCAAAATACAAACTGAAAACTGACCAACTAAAAATTCTTCTAAAACTTTGTTTATTTTTATTGATAATTTAATAAAATTACTTCTATGTCTTTGAGGGATTAAATAAACAAAAGATTTTAATATTCTATCCCAGTCTCGTAACATGTAAAAAGTTATTATTGGAATAACAAATAGATTTACTATTTTGTTAAATACATATATCGACTTAGATAAAAGAAAATTTGATAGATTGCCCAAATATTTGATTCCATGCTGATATATTAGTAATATATTGCTTCTTATACTTTCATTATCAGCTGAAATTCCGATTTTGTTTAATTTTTCAAGGATTAGATTTATATCAATATTATTATAATGATTTACTAACTCTTTTACAAGCGATACTCCCTGCGTGAAAATAATAGGAATAACAAAAATAACAGTAAGTATAATTAATAGTGAGCTAAAAACAACAAAAAATAATGAAGATATATTCCTATTAATTCCTTTTTTTTCTAACTTTTCTACTAAATTCTTAAATAAAAATGCAATAACTATACTTATAATAAAAGGTGGAAGTATTGATCTAACAAAATAAAAAAAACATATACCTAATGTAAGTATTAAATAAAGGTATATATCTCTTTTATTTTTTATAAATTGAAACATCTCTATATACCAGTGTATACTAGATAATATTTAGAATTTTTAAACTGCATCAACACTCCGTTTTCTTTAAATAAAGAAAATAATTCTTCTTGATCAACATTTGTTTCAATATCAAAACAACTTTCTTTAATTGTTTGATAATTCAGATTAGAACTAGTAATAAACGAAAGAGATTTTAATAAATTGCCCATAAATATAGAATCTTGTAGATTACTCTGTAATACATAAACCTTTAGCTTGTTATCGTCTTCTTTTTTGGTATCATTATTACTTTTATTTATTTTTTTAGTCAACTTAGTTTTGAAAAAGAATTGAAGAACTTTATATGAAGCATCACTTATTAAATCTTCATAAGCTAAATTTTCTTTATTAAATAAATTCAATTTTGTTTCCGTCACATTATCGGTTAAGACTTCCTTTAATGTAATCCCTACACTATCACTATCAACAAAATATTCGGCCACAGAAAACACTAATACGTTAGCTTTATGCTCTTTTAGTAATTCTAAAAAGCTACTATAATCAGGAAAGTCAATCGATTGCTTATTAATTATAACATGGTTTATTGGATTTTGGTTTAATACTGAAAAATTATGAGGCAATTCAATACCTTTAAATTGCAAATCTTCAATATTTGATACAGTCTTATCCCTCCAAATATTATCAATCAAATTATAATAATTATTACCGACCTTCAATATAGGAATATACAAATACTTTTTTTCGATAACTTCACCATTTTTTATATGGTACTGGTTTAAATAATAGTCTATGAATTCTTTATTAAACAGTATATCTACTGTACTGGAATATTTTGTAGCAGTAAGAACCTCATCTGACACTCTAATTGAATCAACAACTCTAGCTAGAATTTCTGAATTAATAAAATTGATATTTTCCTGATTAACATTTAATCTTGCAAATAATCTCTTTAAAGCATCTTTTTCAGCTTTTTTAATTGCATCTTCCTTTGCTTTCGCTGCACTCGTAGACTCGGAATAACATTTAACTTTCTCTATTAAATATAGATTGGAGTTTGACAAGCTTTTATTTATAAATAAAAATGGTGCAACAAAAATTATTAAGTTAGTAAAAAACTTTCTCATCATTAACATCAAACAACAATAAAACATTTAATTATAATAATAAAATTAATAATATAATTTTCAATTATTAATTATAATTACTATATTACTCATAATTCATACATTAACAAAAAGTATAAACAAATTTTTGTAGAATAATTATATAAAATCCGCGTTGCAAATGCAATGCGGATATATAACAGTAAAAATAAATCACTATTTTAATATGCTATTTATTGTTGCAGCATCAACATAACCTGGAACAAACTCTTCACCAATTATAAATGCTGGCGTACCTTGAAGACCTAATGAATTACCTAATTCTCTATTTTCATTCAATCTTTGATCGATATCATCTTTTTTACTTTTTAATGTTCTTTCAATTACATCGGCTCTAATACCAGCTTTCTTTAAAGCATCTTTAATTTTGGATTCTTTATCAGCTCCAATTTCAAATAATGCTGTAGCAAAATCGTAATATTTGCTTGGATTTGAAATAGCAACTGCTATGGCATATCTTGCCGCTAAATCAGAATTACCACCAAATATAGGAAAATCTCTAAATACTACTTTTACATCCTTATTT
>CAKVBE010000195.1 GCA_934725005.1 uncultured Rickettsiales bacterium
GCGCGAAAAAGAACGTCGTAAATACGGCTTGAAGAAAGCTCGTAAAGCTAGCCAGTTCTCCAAACGTTAATTTTTGGTTTACTGTCAAGCACCAATCACAAACACAAATCGCACAAATTACTCCGCAACTGTTTCGGTTGCGGAGTTTTTGTTGTCTGTGCTATTTGGAATATATGTGGAATTTTTTTTAAGTGTCCTTAGTGCATGGAATTTAAGGTACGTATGTAACAGGTATGTAGCGAGTATGTAACGCATATGCAACAAATTATATTAAAGTTATGGCTTTCAACAACTGTTATTATATCTTATGAGTGTAAACTCTTTCTGTCATATCAGAACTGGAGTGGAGTGTTAAAGGATTTACATTGGCATAAAAATAGCCCCTCGTTGTGGCGAGGGACTATTTCTTTTAAACTATACTGTCATTGCTTTGTTTGTGCGTATCTGTCAATCGTTTTAAAAATATTAGGCAGATAACAATTTCCCCATCTCTTTACTGCATATTCTATATCAATCATTGTTTGCTGTATAGATGGGTCTATATTTTGATTATCCATATCACAATCAAATACATCCATGGCAATTATATTTATTATATCTTCTATATCTGGATGAAGCCAACCAGATAAGTCTGAGAATACAGGATCTTGTAAATCAACAATTTCTTGATAGGTCATTTTTCTAGCGTATGTTGCAGCGGTGTTGAAATCAATACAGCTTTGCGTAATATCTGGAATTATGTTTTTATAATTTCTTTTGATGGCGTAAGCTAGAAGAATATTATAATAAGCAGACGCTATTTTTATTAATGTTATATCAGAATTAACTTCTTCGGATTTTGGAACATTATGTATGCCAAAACAGGCTATTGGACAGTAAAGAATAGCTTTAAATTTTGCCTTCCGGTTATCACTATTTAGGCTAGTTTGTATTTTAAATTCCAAATATCGCCTTAGTGGAGTGTCAAATTCAATCGGTATTTTAATATCATCATTATGTTTGATTTTTGCTATTACTACAAGGTATTTATCATGCCACCATGAGCCTACATAAAAAGCAATGGCTACAAAAAAATCTATTGCCTCCCAATCAGAACGCGTAAAGCCGAAATTCCCAATAAAAAGTATAGCTATCAAAGCATATGCGATAGCAGTTATCTTACTTTCATACTTGTAATGAGTATACCCTCCGTATAAGCTAAATATAAAAATTAAACATTTAAGAATTTTATACGCAAAATAATTTGGTAAACCAAATATGGCAGTAAATACCAACAAGAAAATAGCATAGTAAGAAAGCTTCTTGAAATCATTCCCGAATTTATAAATAATAGCTAGCGGGATAGCAATCATTGTAAATAAAAACACTATATACATCTATTAACTCACTCTCCATATAATTTAATTTGTTTTCATAACTTTTTCGGATTTTCGTAGTTTTGATATTTTTAAATCAGCTTTGTGGATTTTATAGCATTTATAGCACTCCCTTCATTAATTTCAATTCTTGTTTTGTTTAAAAACCCTATTTTACGTATTGTTGCAATGGATCTGGACCATATTCGTTTGGGTAAGGATTGCCTTTTCTACAAAATAAATAAAGCAATACAAGAAGATAAATCGGTGCAACAGTATTACTTGCAAGGAACATTGCCCATGTCCATTTTGAGCTTTTACCGATATCATGAAAGCGTCTATTTATATTGGCATATAGCAAGAGTGTAAAGGGAATTATAAAAACAAACATCAATGCGGTATATAGAGAGACTTCTTCGATTTTGCTTGGTGAACCTGCTAACCACGAAAAGAGTAACACTACCAGAATAATTCCTAAATATGCCAGTAAAGATCTTTTGATAAAAACTTTTCTCCCTATTCTGCCTTTAAAAGTAAAGTAATTGTTGTCGGATGGAAGAAAGTCGTGTTTTTGGTTAGCCTGTTGATTTGGTACATCAACAGGCTTCTTTTCTAATATCCGTTTTATTATTGTCGGCAGTTCTAATATAAATTCACATAATGAATTTGGAATAAGAGATATAAGTACGGCTACGATTAGCGCACCAATAAGATAAGGATTTCCACTAAACAAATCATAGAAAAAATCAATTGGGTTAAATCTCATTCACTAATACACTCCTTAAAAAATAATAGGCAATAATTATACTGGCAGTATTAAACTTTGAACCTATGGCACAGCGAATTTTTTTGATTGCATGCTCATACTGTCACTGCCAACTGTGATAACAACTACGCTTTCTATTTAAATTAATTAAATAATAGCACATTCTGTTGAAACGCGCAATTTCAATAGTTGTTTTTAATCATTTTATGGTATGTTGACATTCATGGTATAGTGTCAGAAGGGCCTAATTTGAAATATAGGATGTACTGTAATTTTTGGTTTACTGTCAAGCACCAATCACAAACACAAATCGCACAAATTACTCCGCAACTGTTTCGGTTGCGG
>CAKVBE010000196.1 GCA_934725005.1 uncultured Rickettsiales bacterium
AATCAATACAGTCTTTCCAACACCAGCACCACCAAATAATCCAGCTTTTCCACCATATTCCAAAGGTGCCAATAGATCTATTATTTTTATACCAGTATTAAATATTTCTCTAGTTGTTTTTTGTTTTAAAATATTCATTGGTTGCTGATGAATTGACATATTTTTATCAGACTTTACGTCACCTTTACCATCTATAGGTTCACCGAAAATATTTAACATCCTTCCAAGCAAACAGTCACCAACAGGAATTTTTATCGGTTCACCAGTATCTTCTATTAAAGAATTTGCCTCCAGACCAAGTGTTGAGTTTAAAGCTACAGATTTTACTATATTACCATTAAGCAATTCCATAACCTCAGAGATAACACCACTAGAAGTTAATTTATTATTCATTCTCGGCAAAGTATCGAACTTTGCAGTTATAACACTTCCATTAATCCCAATTATCTTTCCAATATTAGCCATAGCATGCTATTATGATATATTAACTATTATCAAATAATAAAGATATTTTTAATTAAAAACAATGATTAAATCAACAAAAAATGGAATAATTCAAAAAGAATATAATAAAAAAACTGTAAATACTTGTCGAACAGTAAGAACATTTTTAATTAAAAACAATGATTAGGACATCAAAAAATAAGATGATATTATAAAAAATGCATAAATTAAAAAATAAAATTCTTATAAAAAACTCATTGCGTGATAAGACACACTTAATTAGGAAAAATGATTAAATCAATAAAAAATTAAATAATATCACAAAAAGTTATATGAGCATAAAAAGATAAAATAAAAAATATAAAAAAGCGCCATCAAAACCACAGATGGCGCCAGAAGATTTATTTAAAAGATAAACTATTTTGCAATTTTAATCTTTTTTAACAACTTGTTTCTTAATTGTCTACCTTTTTCAGTTAACTTATTATAACCAAAGTGAATTAAAAAAGTATCAATATCACCATATTTATTTATTGTTCTTAATGTTTTTGAAGCAACTCTCAAACCAAGATTTGTATTTAAAATGTTACTATAAAAAGTCATTTTATGTAAGTTAGGAGAAAAAACTCTCTTAGTTCTTCTATTAGAGTGCGATACATTATTACCGGACATTGGCCCTATATTTTGTACCAAATCACATTTTTTTGTCATTTTCTATTCTCTTATAAAATAATTAATAACATTTTTAAGGGGTAAACCCCTTAAAAACAACTATTTTCTTTTTGCTATAATCTCATCAGAAATATTTTGTGGAACTTGTTCATATTTTTCAAATTCCATTGTAAATTGTGCCCTTCCTTGAGATAAAGATCTTAAAGTATTAACATATCCAAACATTGATGACAATGGTACAAGTGCATCAACAACTTTATATCCACCTCTTTCATCCAAATTTTGAATCTGTCCCCTTCTAGAGTTAATATCACCAATTATATCACCCATATAATCTTCAGGCGTTATAACCTCAACTTTCATTATAGGTTCAAGAATTACAGGATTTGCTTTAGCTATACCTTCTCTAAATGCAGCTCTTGCAGCAATTTCGAAGGCCAACACTGACGAGTCAACATCGTGATAAGCACCATCAACTAACGTAGCTCTTAAATTTACAACAGGGAATCCAGCTAAAACACCAGTTTCTTTTGCGCTTTCCAAACCTTTTTCAACACCAGGAATATATTCTTTTGGAACTCTACCACCAACAATTTTACTTTCAAATACAAAGTCAGAACTGTCTTCTTCTGTTTTTGGTTTTGGCTCAAATCTAATTAATACCTTAGCAAATTGACCAGCACCACCAGATTGTTTCTTATGTAAATACTCTTCATCGTAGGCTTTTGTAATAGTTTCTCTGTAAGCTACTTGTGGTTGACCAATATTTGCTTCAACGCCAAACTCTCTTTTCATTCTATCAACAATAATTTCAAGGTGTAACTCACCCATACCTTTTAATATTGTTTGACCAGACTCAGGATTCGACTCAACTCTCAATGATGGATCTTCAGCAATTAATCTTTGTAAAGCTATACCCATCTTTTCTTGATCAGCTTGTGTTTTAGGTTCAACAGAAACTTCAATAACAGGATCAGGAAAGTCCATTTTTTCCAATATTAAATCGTTTCCAACCTCAGTTAATGTCTCACCAGTTGTAGTATATTTAAGTCCTGGGATTGCTATAATATCACCTGCATATGCTTCTTTAATATCCTCTCTTGCATTTGCGTGCATCAATAACATTCTTCCAACTCTTTCCTTTTTGGATTTAATCGTATTTTCAACGGTTACACCAGAAACTAAAGTGCCTGAATAGATTCTAACAAATGTAATAGAACCAACAAATGGATCATTTGCAACCTTGAATGCCAAACCAGCAAACTTAGAATCATTGTAATGAATAAATGTTTCTTTACCATCTAATGTTCCGTGAATACCATTACGATTGAACAAAGAGTTCTGGT
>CAKVBE010000197.1 GCA_934725005.1 uncultured Rickettsiales bacterium
TTTTAATAATGAATATTTTACAAAAGATTTTAACTTTACTGACAACACCTAATGAGGGTTTAGTACAAATTTTACTTATTTCTCTTTCATATCTAGAAGCGTTTATTGGTATGCAATTTTTTACTACAGTTTTAAATATAAAAGCAAATAAAATAAGAAAATTAATCTATGTATTAGTTTATGGTTCTTTAGGATGTCTAGTCAATTTTATTGTACCTGCATCATATACAGTTTTTGTAACTATAATTTTATGGCCAGTAATGGTATATTTTATTTTTAAGACAACTATTTTAAAAAGTATTTTATCAGAAGTTATTACTATGGCATTAACTTCGATATTAGATTTTACTTGTTCTGATGTTGCATTTGACGTATTTCATATAACAATGAACCATCTTATGACAGTTCCTTTATATAGAATAATTTCTGCTTTTAGTATTTACTTAACTATTTACTTTATTACATTAATAATTAAATACTTAAAGATTAATATTGGTGTTATTGATAACATGAGCACAAGGGCCAAAACACTTTTGATTGCAAATTTAGTACTGATGGCACTTGTTCTTGGTTCACAATTTTACTTAGTTAGATATTTTAGCAATACTATGCCATCACTTATAACTTTTATAGATATACTTGGATTAATTGCATATTTTGCTATTAGCATTTATTGCATTGTTGGTTCTGCAAAACTTGAAATGACAACAAAAGATTTAGAAGGTACAAAATTAACACTTCATTCTCTTCAAGTTCTTCATGATACTGTTAGAACTTTTAAACATGATTTTGATAATATTGTAAATGGTATTGGTGGTTATATTAGAAATAATGATATGGAAGGTTTGACAAAATTCTATGAAGAGCTTTTGGAGGATTGTAATAAAACAAATAACTTATATTCTCTAAATCCCAAAGTAATTAATCATCCTGCAATTTATAATATTCTTTCAACTAAGTATTATGATGCAGATGAACAAAATATACAAATAAATCTTGATATTTTCTTAGATTTAAACGAAATTGAGCAACATATGAAAATATATGAGTTTACAAGAATCCTTGGCATACTTCTTGATAATGCTATTGAAGCCGCAAAAGAATGTGATAACAAACTTATTAATGTTTCTTTTAGAAAAGAGGATAGTAGACATAGAATTTTAGTAATTATAGAAAATACATATAATAACAAAGATGTTGATACAGAAAAGATTTTTGAAAAAGGTGTTTCTAGCAAGTCAAGTGAAACAAACTCTGGACTTGGACTTTGGAAAGTAAGACAAATATTAAAAAGAAATAATAATCTAAATTTATTTACAACAAAATCTTCTGATATGTTTAAACAACAATTTGAAATTTACTATTAATTCCCCAAATAAACGATTTCTTAAATAATTTAAGAAATCGTTTATTATTTATCTTTTTATATAATGTTATTATCCCACTTTATTAGTCTTTTTTTATTAAAGATGCAGGCATTTTTGGTTGATGTAACATACTAAATAAAACACAAGTTGTATTTGTTGCCTTTGCATATTTTTCTGCTATTTTAGCTAACATTTTTAACATATAAAATTCCCCCTTTAGTGTTTATATAATAAAACATTGCCGGCCGTATCAATGTTATATTAATCATATGTCTACTTAAGCTAATTTTTCCTTTTGCTGATATACTTTATATCCATATTTATTATTTGTAAGTAAATATGCAAGTCTGCTTATCATAAAGCTTTGAACAATTACTCCAAATATTAATATGTTTGAAATAACACTATCTTTTATAAATACTGAAGCTGTAAGTGTAAGCATAAGTGTTATATATGATAATACTTTTTTTCGTTTTCTTTCTTTTTTGCTTATTATTGGAATATTTTCTGTATCTGCTGGAGCATATAGGCTAACCATAATTACTCCAAATATAAGAGCTATTACTATAATTATATATTTTTGAACCAAATTTAATATAATAAATTTACTTAGATATACAATTCCATAATAAAATACACTACTTCCAATTATACATCCAATATGTGTTTTTAGGTGAAATCCACCAGAAGAAGCCCTATATGGTATGAGTGCCACATATGCAAAAACTGTATACCATCCAATTCCAAGTATAAAACTAAGTACAAATAGTAAGAAAATTTTTGGAATTTCTCCAATTATTAGTTCTATACCATATGTAATAATTTCAGCTTTTTCATCATCTATATCTGGCATTTGTTTTCTCATTTGATTTACAATGTAGGTACAAATTTTTTCTATCATATTTGCCTCCCTCTTTGTTTCTGTACATATATTACATCCTTTTTTCTACATATTTTTACTTTATATATGAAAATAAAAAAATCATATATAAAAAGTTACTTTTTTCACTTTTATATATGATTTTTTGTGTTTGTAAAATTTACATAATTTATAATGTGTAGTGTTTTAACAATATAGTAT
>CAKVBE010000198.1 GCA_934725005.1 uncultured Rickettsiales bacterium
CCTTGGAATAGAGCTATATGGAGAATGATCATCTTCTTCACCAGTTCCAGAAGACTTAAAATTTTTACGTTCAAACTCTTTGATACTATTTATTTTGTCAAATTTTCTTAAATTCTTAATTTTATTATCAGAATCAGATAAATCAGTAAGATTTCCTTTTAATACCTCAAGTTTAGCTTTACCATTAAAGGTTGAACATATTATAGATATTTTTTCATCATCATTTGTAATCTCATTTATTTTTTTAAATTCTCGATTAAATGTTTCACTCCTAATTTTATCAAAACCATCAATTATCTGTTTTTCATTATTTATCGAATTTAATATTGAATTCTTCAGAGTATTAACATCAGTTGAATCACTATCCATATAACCATGAACAGCATTTTCAAAATCTTTAATATCACGGATTTCAACATTTTCATTAGAACTTAATTTTTTCGATATATTATCGTCACCAGCATTTACTTTCAGTATTTGCGTATCTTGTTGTGTATCGCCATCGGAAATATCAGGTGTTTTTTGTTTGTCTTGAACAGGTGATCTTACTGCATTGTTAATTACTCTTGTATTTCCAAAGCTAAGTGATCCGATTTCTTCACCGTCATCTTGATCTTGAATAGTTTGATTAGGATCAGGTTCTTTTAATTGACTACTATTCTCAACTATTTTAATTGTTTGCTCTGTGTCTTTTTGTTCATTATTAGTAGACTTATAATCTTGGTTAAGTGACTCACTATCGCTAGAAGCACTTGATTCATGGGTATCTTCACTAGAACCAGATTCTTCCAATGAACTACCATTATCAACTATCTCGGTTGTTTGTTGTAGATTTCGCTTGTCATAAGTATAAGTTCCGTATGTTTCTTCCTCGCTCTGACTATCTAATTCTTTACTAACAAAATCATTTGATTTTTTAGTAGTATTAAATGAACTGGGAATATTTTCTGACATTTTATCTAACACATTATCAACAACTTTAAACGCTTCTTTATCACCTTGACTAAGTGATTTATCATCAATAGAAACAGTTGGTTCTTGAACAAGATCACTAATATTAGATTTTTTCAATAAAACATCGTTATCATTTAATTCAACCATTTGTTGTATACTTTGTTCGTTTTGATTATTTGTTTCATCTTCATCAACGTACAACCCATATTCATTATCTTTTTGAGCATCTTCATTGCCGACAGGTCCAGACCTTTTATCTGATTTGTTGACAGAACCATGATTTAAATCATTATTTTCAGTTTCCATTTCCTATACTATCAGTTCATTAATAAAAATAACTGTTTTAATAATAACACAAAATATAATAATGTAAATAGTAAAATTAACTTTTTAAAATTAATTTATTTAATGTTACTGTATTTGATTAATCAAGTAATAAAGAGTCTGAAAACAAATCGTACACACTTAACAAGGATATGAATTTTTCTTAAAGTCAATAAATAAATATGAAAAATATGCAATAATATGTAATAATAATTTAATTATAAATAATAATAAAAAATCATAAATATTATTAAATATGGCCAATATAATAGATATTAATAAAACAAAGAACAAAAGTTAGCTAAAAGTCAACTAGAATGATAGTCAAAAAATAAAAGATAAATTTCATAATTTCAAAACATATTGAACAATAAAAATTTTACGTGGTGACTAAAATTTAGGCATAAAAATAAAAAATAAATAAAGGACAATACAAAATAATCGAGAACAATAACATTATTCTCGACAGTACTAAAGTAATTTTTTTTATTTTTTATATTCAAAATATTTTTTTATAGAATTAGAAAGATCTGTTTTTTCCCAAGAAAAACAACCATCATTTTCTGGTTTTCTACCAAAATGACCATATGCCGCTGTCTTCTTATAAATTGGTCTGTTCAACTTTAATATTTCTCTTATTGATCTAGGCTTTAAATCGACTAACTCTAACAAGGCATTTTGAATTTCTTCATCAGAATGCTTACCTGTTCCCATTGTATCAACATAAAATGAAATTGGATCAGCCATACCAATAGCGTATGAAATTTGGATTAAGCATTTTTTTGCAATCCCACTAGCAACAACATTTTTAGCCATATATCTACATATATAAGCAGCACTTCTATCAACTTTTGTTGGATCTTTTCCTGAAAATGCACCACCACCATGAGGAGCACATCCCCCATATGTATCTACTATAATTTTTCTTCCTGTCAATCCAGTATCACCATCTGGTCCACCAATAACAAATCGTCCAGTTGGATTTATAAGAATTTTCGTTTTTTCATTAAATAAATTTGATGGAATTGTGTTCTTTATATAAGGCAACAAAATATCCTTTATTTTCTCAACCTTTAAATCTTCCCTATGTTGTATAGAAATCAAAACGGTTTCAACATGAGCCGGCACACCATTTTCATATTTAATTGTAATTTGGCTCTTTGCATCAG
>CAKVBE010000199.1 GCA_934725005.1 uncultured Rickettsiales bacterium
ATTCATTTAATATAGGACTTTTAGTAAGTGACACAATGACAAATAATTTATCAAATAAACAAATTACAATAAATGATCTAATCAATGAATCAAATTTAATTGAAGCTAAATTAAGTCTTGAAAAATCTTTATTAGATAACAAACTCTCACTCTTTGGAAACGTAGGCTTAACAGATATTTTGACAAACATGGACTTAAAGAATATTTCAAATTCAGATATTGGATTTGATTTAGGATTAAGATATAGCTTCTAAAATTAATTGATAAATAAAAAAAATCTTTCGTTATAAGTCCAACGAAAGATCTTCTTATTTTAATAATCATAAAATTAAATATTATCGAGATCCAAAGGCTGGATTGGATTTATATATTCTACTCTACTATCAATATCATCGAGACGTTTTTTCTTTCTCCTTCTCCTCTTTTTATCTCTTATTTTCAACTTACTACTTTCAAGAAACTCATCCTGCTTTCTTTTTATATATCTATCTAAAACAGATTGTGTTTCAAGTATTGTGGCATTAATATCTTTATCATTATCAAATATAGTGTCAGTTTCAACTCTTGATTCAGTTTTAGTAATAAGCCTTTCTTGCATGTCCAACATGTATTCTTCAGTAAAATTAATATTACTTTCGCTTCTCATGATCATTCCATAAGCCAAGCAAGGCACTATAAAATTTAAATCGTCCCTTCCTAAAACTGGGTCTATCAATATGTAGTTGTTTATTTCTGGTCTTCTCATAACCAATTGCAAAGTTGGTAATACACCTTGACCAAAACTGCATATCCAATAATCTCTAGATTCGAAATTCTTTTCATGAACCCAATTAAGCGCAACCGTTGCCTCCTCTGTTTCTTTCTCTGGTTCACATTCGGCTTCTCTATTTGAATCCTGTCTAGACACCTTCTCTTTTCTAACAGTCTTTCTAGAAAAATTTATCATTAAAGTAGAAAATCCCATTCTAGCAAAACTATTAAAAATGGCGTTCAAGAGAGCAGAATTATCTTCATAATTTTTTTTATCACCATGAAATATAATAGCAACCTGCGAATCTACATCCGCGTTATGATAATAATACCCTTCTATTTTCTCATTACCATTTTTAATAAAAACGTCAACACTTAATTTTTTTTCCATACAATAAAACAGATTCAAACAAAAAAATTTTTATAATAATGATTGTTTTATAATAATAATTGCATGATTTAAATTCAAGAATCAAAAAAATAATAAAACCAATAAAAGGTAAATAACATATTTATTGACTTTAATAAAAATACTAATAAACTGTTTGATAATTAGTAATTAATGATTTTATAATCATGGCATTAAGCAAATCAGTAAAAAAGAAGAGAGCTGCCATACTGTTTAAGTTAGTAAGTACTGCTGGAACAGGTTATTTTTATTTGGCAAGAAGAAATCCTAAACAGAAACAAAACAAGTTGGAATTTACAAAGTTTGACCCAGTTGTAAGGAAACACGTTTTATTTAAAGAACAAAAACTATCATAATTTGTAGTTCTCGTGGTCGTATAAGTTGTTAGTACCTGTTCGAGTTCGAACAGGTAATTTTTTATTATCATACTTTCATTTTAAATAATTCAATAACCTATCGTTCGATATAGATCAAGATAAGAGTTAATATTTAATAAAAACGAAGCTTTAATTCACGAAATGACCGTATAATGCTTTAAGCCAAATCTGATAATATTAAGAGTAGTACACTAGTTATTTAAAAAATCAACCAAAATAAATGATCTAAGTCCTGTGTATACAATTGTAATAATTAAGATTAAATAGATTAAAAATACAAAGCACTAGTAATAAATACTATTTTATGTATATATAATGTTAAAGAACAATTCGACTAATTACTACTTTAATAATTCTTAAAAAGATAGCCGTCATTTATTCTTTGGTATTTAATTTATAATCATGACATTTATTAGTTGGTCAAAAACTATTATTAAAATCTTTTTCTTTTTTGAGTTGAAATGTCGATATAATCAACAAATGGGAGCTTAAATCAGATAATAAAATTTCTCAAACAATTCACAAGCACCCTATCACCACTTCGTGGAACTTTCCCTCAAGGAGGAAAAGGATTTAGAAAATAACGACTATGAAAAATCTTTCCGTTTACACTACTTATGCGAAGTACGGGATCTCCGAATCCCGTACCCAATATTTACAGAACTTAATTTTTATTATTTATTATGTTATATAATTGATTGATGTTTGTAAATACTGGGACATCGCGAAGAATTAAACAAAAAATAATAGTTTTTACAATACACAAGCACCCTATCGCCCTTTCAGGGCACTTTCACTCAAGGAGGGAAAGGATTTAGAGAATAACAAACATGAAAAATCTTTGCTAACTGTTTATAGAACTATGCGAGGTACGGGATCTCCGAATCC
>CAKVBE010000200.1 GCA_934725005.1 uncultured Rickettsiales bacterium
AAAAATAAACAAGAGGTTAAGGAAGCTGTTTTGTTATATACTAAAGGAGACAAAAGCGATACAACTACTGGTGAATTAACAACTAATGATAATGAACTAGATGAAGAAAAAGAAGTTGTAGATAAAGATAAAATAAATAATTATCTCGTGAAAAAAAGGAAACCCAAAAAATGGGTCGATACAAAAGCAGATGAGTATAAGCAAATTGTTGAAAGGATAAAACAGCAAGACAAAAATAAAATTTTAGAAAAATATTCATTTACGAAAGAAGATATTAAAAAAGCTGAAAGTTTAGTTAATGAAAAGTCTAGAGCTACAATTGAATTCCAACAGTTATTAAAAAACGAATACAATAATAAAAAAAGCAGTGGAAAATTAAAATATGGTAAAAAAATAAATGATAATGATTATATTTATGTTGCTGTTGATAGTGTATCAATAAACAAAAAAATTCAAAATACTTTAGATAAAAAAACAACATTCTTTGTCATAAAGATTGATTCAAAATCTGAAAAAACATTTAATAAAAAATTGTTTGGCAAAAAAATAAATGATGTTGTTTATTTAAAGATTGAAGATTTTTTAGATAAAGAAAAAGCAAAATTATTACATGAAACCAGAGCAGATGCTCAAGAAGCAATTGAAAATTTTGTAAAAGCATATCCACATTTAGATATTCCAGAATATACAAATTCAATAAAGAACATGGATTTTTCTATGAAATTTACTGTACTTGATATTTTAGATGAGAACTTTATTGAGAAAAATGATATAAAAAATAAAGTTTTTAATTATAATAAAGGCATATAATAACTTTGAATAAATTTAAATTTTTAACAATAATCCTTTGTTGTGTTTTACTTTTTTGTACAAAACAAACAAAGGTTTTTTTTATAAATAGGAGTATACTTAAGAATAGTAGTAAAAATGTTTTTGACTTAAAGTCGTACAATAATACTATAACCAAAGAGTATATTACAAACAGTTTTCTGAAAGAAAATAATATTGAAAAAGGTTTTAAATTTACAGAAATAATTGAATATGGTGATAATTATAAATTTGGAGTATCTACAAAAAGATCAAATCTGAGGTTTTTGCCAATTGATAGTCCAATTTACAAAAATAATGATACTGATTTTGATTATCTTCAAAACTCAGAGATTAAATTTAATGAACCATTACTAATTTTATTTGAATATAATGGTTGGTACTTTGTTCAAACTTACAATGCAATTGGTTGGGTAAAGAGTGCAGATATAGCAATTTTTAAAACAAAAAAGTCGTTTATTAATTATATCACAAATAGAAAATTTCTGATTGTAACAAACAAAAATATAAACGTTGACAATATTTATGCCGATATGGGTGTGAAAATAAACTATACAAAAAAATATAAAGAATTTTTTGTTATTACTATACCAGAAAGGAATAAAAATGGATATGTAAATTTTAAAAATAAAATTATAAGTAAAGATGGTTTAAACGTTGGTTATTTAGTATATAACAGAAAAAATGTGATTAAGCAGGCATATAAATATTTGGGAATAGGATATGGCTGGGGTGGTAGCAATAATAGTGTCGATTGTAGTGGTTTTATATCAAATGTATACAGTAGTTTTGGAATCAAATTACCAAGAGATTCGATAAATCAACAAAAATCAACTGGTAACTACATAGATATTTCACCGAATAAAACGCGTGGTGAACGTCTAGATATTCTGAAGAAAAAAGCCAAAATCGGTAGTCTTCTCTATTTCAAAGGACATATAATGTTGTACCTTGGGTTTTTAAACGATAAGCCTTATATAATACATTCAGTTGCTTTATTTAACAACGAAAAAGTTATGTCAATTATTACGAGTGATCTGGACATTAGAAGAAATAATGGAACCACATTCATTGATAGCTTATCGAGCATTACGAACTTGTAATAATTAAACATAACTTATTCAAAACATAATAATAATCAATCTTGCATTATCGATTTTTGATTAAATGTCCTGACCTTTTTGATGTTCTTTTCGAAAAAATCAATTCTATTATCTACAGTGTCGTTCTTATAATTGTACATTAAAAATCTGGCATTATGCTTGATATTCAATTTTTCTAATGTCATATTTGCTATATCCGTATACAATATTTCACCATCGATTTTTTTTACTTCTCCTGTATTTAGAAATATAGCGTACAACGTTCTTTTACCAATTACTCCAGATTTATTTATCGTCCTGCCGCGCTTTTCAATGATAGGATCTGGTATCATTGCAATATGGTCTGGTGCAATTACAACCACGGTATCTTTATAGTTCGGTTGTTGTTTTAAAAAATCGATAAAGTCTTTCAAATAATCATTTGTACATTCAACAGCATTTAAAATGCCATCACTAGTTGAATTCCTACATCGTTCATCGTATATACC
>CAKVBE010000201.1 GCA_934725005.1 uncultured Rickettsiales bacterium
ATAATACTTCATTTTACCAAAATATCCAATAGAAGCACCATTTTGATTTATTAAATTAGAGTTTTCATTAAAACCTAATTTATTACTTACTATATTAGTAAATACGTAATTATTAAAATTAAAATCATTATAATAAGAATCATAATTAAAAAATGATTTAGCACCATTTATTAAAATATAATCATTTCTAATATAATTTTCTTCATTCTCAAATTTAATTTGATCATTTCCATTAAAAGAAACACTTAACCAATTATCTTCATTACTATTAGCATTATCAAATAAAACATTTGCTGATTTAATTTTAATCTTATTAATACCTTGAGATGCAAGTAGATGTAAAGAAGAAGCTTCTACATTTTTGAATCCTGTTTGGTATAATAATAATTGATCATTGTCATCATTGTCATCATCATTGTCATCATCTGCAGATTGGTCGGTACTACCACTGCTATTTTGGCCAGCAACATCATCATTAGTACTATTATTGTTATTAGTACTATTATTATTGTTACTATCGTCTGTGGATTTATTATTGTTGTCACTGTTGTTATAAACTTGATTGTTGTTGTTAGTATTATTATAAACATTGCTATTATCTTTTGTATAAATAGTACTGTTATTATTTGTATTATTGTTAGTGCTATCATCAGCGATACCGGGGTTGTTGTTTATACTAGTATCTGTAACATTATTAGTATTATCATTATTTACACCTTTATCAGTACCATTGTTAATAGTAATAACATTGTTGCTTGTGTTAGCATCTGTAACAGTAGTTCTAATAGTATCAACAACATTATCATTATTATTGTTGATATTAGTATTAACGGTAATATCGGTATTAGTCTTTTTCTCGGTTTGTTTATTTTCTATGAGTTCAGTTATTAAATTATTAATTAATTCATTAATTTTATCCTCATTAGATTTTTTGTGGGTTTGTTGTGCATTGACTGTTTCTATACCATTATAATTATAATTTTTTTGCTCTTTTTTTTCTTTATTTTGATTAGCATTGACAAACTCATTTATAGATTTTTTTGTTTCAATTAATACGTCCAATGCTTCATTAAGAATTTTTAATGCACCATAATTACCATGCTCAACTATTTCTGTACTATTATTGATCAATATTGTTTCTAATTTATCCAGGTTAGCCACAAACTGTTTAATATATGTTATTGTATTGCAGGAGTTCTTATGAATTTCAATAATATAATTAAATTTATGTTTTTTCATTTGTGAAATACTGTTCTCTATTGCTTCCTTCAAATTAATAATTTCATTTAAATAATGTTTAGCGTTCTCTGCTGCTTCGCTTGCTCTTTTAAAATCGTCTATTATGTGACCAGCGTTAGCTTTTTTTACTTGTGTAACGTTATTCTTTAGTATCGTTTCCAGTTTTTTTTCTACGTTATTTAACATAGGAGAACTTTTGGCTGTTCTAAGAACTTCGTTTATAAATGTTGCATAGTCAAATATCGCTTCATATGAAATATCGTCTCTTTTTTTCCCTGATTTATTAAAATAAAAATAGTCTGCTCTTATTTTAAGCATTTTATTCATTGCAGAGTCGTTATCATACATAAAATTAAATCCTATTGGTACTGGAGTATTATAATTATCTTCATATTTTAAAAAGCTTATTTTTGGTGATTCATCAATGTGTATTGATGGATTCGTTTTTTTAGTATTAATTGCTTGGCAAATATTTAAATTTGTTATCACCATAGGTAATGAAAGAATTGGCAATATAAATATCTTTTTAAATCTCATAAATCTTTTGTGAACAAATTAACTGTTACAGCAGGTTAATTTTAATACATTAACTTTCAATATTTAATTTTATATGTGGATTTTTATAACAGTAATTATTATATTTTAGTGTGTTATATAATATTTTAATAATTTAAATTCGATATCGTGTCTAAAAATTTATTATTATGATTAATTGTAACATGACTATGCTAAACTGTTTTATTTTTATACGACACTGTCGGTAAACATGTACGCTTGATTTATAGTATATTTTATTTTTCCGTCTAATACTTCACCTATAAATGGAGTGTTTGTAGCTTTTGATTCAAAGTCTTTTACTTCCCATTTTTCATCTGTATTAAATACAGAAATTCAAACAATTAGGGAAGAATATAATCCTGAAACAGGAGAAAAAGTAGTTATTTAGAATAAAATCACCTATTATTACAAATAATTGTAATAAGGGTGATTTTTATGTTTAAAATACAAAAAAGGAGAGGCTTAATAAATGTTATTGGAACCATAATTGGTTCTGCAATAATGGCTTTTGGTACATCGTCATTTTTATTGCCAAATCAATTATCATCAGGTGGATTGGCTGGAATTGCAACAATAACATATTATTTGCTGAAAATACCTATGGGAGCAATGAT
>CAKVBE010000202.1 GCA_934725005.1 uncultured Rickettsiales bacterium
GGTGCATCCTGTGTTAATGCATTGTCAGAATGGTTAAAATTAACGATTTGGCAAAATGGAAATGAGTATTTTATAGAATTTAGAGATGGTGTTACCGTTGCTCCATTAAAAATTGTTGGTGAAGCAGGTGCAAAAACTGGCACAAGAACAACATTTTATCCATCACATGAAATCTTTAAAAATGTTCTAGAATTTGACTACAATACACTTGAGAAAGCTATAAGAGAAAAAGCATTTTTAAATTCTCTTGTGTCTATAGATTTAGTTGATAATAGAGTTGAACCAGCAAAAAAAGCGAACTTTCATTATGAAAATGGTTTGTTAGAATTTGTAAAATTTTTAGATAGAGGAAAGACTCCATTGCATGATCCAATTTCAATGTCAAGTTGTGATAAGACTAGTGGTATTTATGTTGATTTAGCTTTAGGTTGGAATGACGGTTATTATGAAAATATAGTATGTTTTGCAAACAATATAACTCAAAAAGATGGTGGTACGCATTTAATTGGTTTAAAAAATGCATTGACAAGAGTTGTTAATAATTATGTTTTAGGTAACGATTCATTGAAAAAGCAAAAAATAGAGTTGTCAGGTGAAGATATAAGAGAAGGTTTAACAGCAATTTTGTCCGTTAAATTACCAGATCCAAAATTCTCTTCACAAACAAAAGACAAACTAGTTTCTTCTGAAGTTAGACCAGTTGTTGAAAATTGTGTTACAAATTATTTATCAAAGTATTTTGAAGAACACCCGGTTGAGGCAAAAACAATAGTTGAAAAGGCTTTTGAAGGTGCAAGAGCAAGAATAGCTGCAAGGAAGGCGAGGGAACTTACACGAAGAAAGAGCGCTTTAGATGTATCTAATTTACCCGGTAAATTAGCTGATTGTCAAGAGAAGGATCCATCTTTGTGTGAATTATACATAGTAGAAGGTGATTCTGCTGGTGGTTCTGCAAAAGAAGGAAGGAATAGAAAATACCAAGCAATATTACCTGTATTTGGAAAGATATTAAACACAGAAAAATCAAGATTTGATAAAATTATTACTTCAGATAAAATGGGTATGTTAATATCTGCGCTTGGAACTGGAATTGGAAAAGACGATTTTGACATAAAGAAATTAAGGTATCATAAAATTGTGCTAATGGCCGATGCTGATGTGGACGGTTCTCATATTAGAACATTATATATGACATTTTTCTACAGACATATGCCGCAAATTATAAGTGATGGTTATTTATATATAGCTCAACCACCTTTATATAAAGTGAAGAAGAATGGGCGTGAACTTTATATAAAAAATGAAAGAATGTTTTCAGAATACATAATAAATAATGCAATTGATGATGCTATATTAAAAAGTGATTCTGTGAGTTTGACTGGTCAAGAATTGGAAGAATATATTAGTAAGTTGCAATATTATAATGGTCTTTTGAAAAATCTGTCAAGATTTTTAAGTATTGATGTACTTGAGGCAATGGCTTTTGCAAATGCGTTTAATCAAAATATTTTTGATGATAGCAATACATTAGAAAAGTATGCTAAAGAGATAGTTTCGCATTTAATAAAGTTTAATAATGATAATGATGTAAAATATTCTTATAAAATTAGTTATGATGGAAATCTAGTAATTTTAAAAGAATATAAAGGTGTTGTTAGTGAATCTGTTC
Organism: uncultured Rickettsiales bacterium; assembly: GCA_934725005.1. The sequence goes on from CAKVBE010000202.1 coordinate 1,670, forward strand.
TAAATAAGAGTATATTACTTAAACCAGAATCTGTAGAACTTAACAGAATAATAGATGGTGTATTGCCGTTGTTTAATGATAAAAATGTAAGTTTGATTAAAAAGGCTGATGAATATAAAATCAGTAAACCTATAGAATTGATTAATTTAATAAATGAAATAGGTCAAAAGGGTGTTACGATTCAGAGATTTAAAGGACTTGGTGAGATGAATGCTGAGCAACTATGGGAAACAACACTTAATCCTGAAAATAGAACTTTATTAAGAGTGACAGTTGAGGATGCTGCTCAAGCCGATGAAACATTTGCTACTTTGATGGGAAATATTGTTGAGCCAAGACGTGATTTTATACAAGAAAATGCATTAAAAGTTGTAAATTTGGATATATAGTATTTATAGCTATGATGCTTATCTGTTTTATAACTGGATTAACTATGTTAACTAAAATCTGTCCAGCTACACATTGTGATATTTAACTAAAGTGCTTATTTTTATTTGTTTTAAGGTAGGAATTATATAACAGAAACTTATTGAAAAAAAAATATAAATATGTAATTATATATAATAATTTATTATTAAATTAAGGTCATTGATGGCGGATAAATTTTTTTCAATTAAAAACATGAGTAATGAATTAAAGATTGCTTATGTTTTAATTTTGGTTGTTATAGTTGTTTTAGCAATTTGTTGTTGTAAAAATTGCTTTAGAAGTAATAGTAGGACATCTGGCTCTGGTTGGGGGA
>CAKVBE010000203.1 GCA_934725005.1 uncultured Rickettsiales bacterium
AAGCGTCAAAGATTGACCGAATGAATCTTATTTTGATAAAGGGAATCGATTTTTAAAATTCCAAGGCAAAAGAGATTCAAGTTTTTCATCACTTGGATTCGAACCAATATTATCAATAACATATTTTATGTATTCAATAGGATTTAATCCATTAGCTCTTGCTGTTTGTTGTAAAGAAAAGAAAATCAAACTGCTCTCTGCACCATTTTGTGTATTAGAAAATAAGAAATTCTTTCTATCTATTACAAATGGCTTAATTGCTCTTTCAGAAATATTATTAGTCATTTCAATATGACCATCACTTATATAGTTTTTAAATTCTTGTTCACTATTAAGCATATATTTAATTGCTTTATCTAATTGTGAGTCTTTTTGGGCTTTAATAGATTTTAGTTTTGCAAATATTGAATCTAAATCTTTTAAATAATTTTTAGTGTTTCTATTTGTTTTTATATCCGATGCTTTTAAATTCTTTTCTTTAAATGTTTTTTCTTTTACAAATAACTTATCTATTAATTCAATTATCCTCATTGCTTGAGAGTTTTTAATTTGCTCTTTATTTAAAGTTTTAACAATTTCAGCAAATTTTCTTCTTGCATGAGCCCAACAATAACAATTGGTTATTCCTTCTAATTTGTCATAACCTATATATTTATCAGTAATTAGATATCCTTTAAAATCATTTAAAAAACAACTAACATTACTTTTTGCTCTAGTTTTACAATATTCATAAATATATATTGGATAATCATAATATGAACTAATATAAACCCATACGTAACTATTAACTTTACCATTTTCTATGACTCTAAGTGTTGTTTCATCTGCATATATTACCTTTGTCTTTGTTTGTAATAACTTGTTTTTCAAAAATAAATATAATGGCTTTAATATTTCTGTAGATCTTATTTGATAATTACATAAGTTTTGTCTTGATATCTTTAATCCATCACTAATCATAACTTCTGATTGACGATAATATGGTATGCCATACATGAATTTATTTATCATACTATTAACAGCTAAATCACTAGTACATATTGAATGTGGGTATGGATCATCTTTTATTTTTTGATAAAATTGTTTATTCGCTTTATCAAAATATTTCTTTGTTATTATTTTTGTTACTGTTATTGTTCTAGGAATATATTTCACTTTATAAGAAATATCTGGACTTAATTCTATGACATTATTATCATCTGAAATATTTTTATAATTCTCTGGCTCAATTATTATTGTTTCGTTAACATGTGATTCTAAATAATCAACATCAAAATTTTTAGAACCTTTTTTTCTTCCTATCTTATTGTTTGATTTTTCCGCTTCATTAAAATATTCTGTCTTTTCATTTAGTTTGGTTTCGGTTTTAGGAGTATAAGTTCTAATTATTTGAATCTTATTTTGCTCTATAACATTATTCATTTTCTTCAATGTGTTGTTATAGTCTTCTTGCAGTTTTCTAAACTTAGCATCTAATAATTCGAAATCAGATTCTTTTTTTAAAATATATTCTATTAATTCGTCTTTACTAAGACTTAAAAATTGTTCTCTTGTTTTCATACTTTATTATAACATTTTTTAATGACAAATTAAAGAAAAAAGTACGATTTTATCGCACTTTTTATAATGTTATTAATAATAACTTATCGGATTAGAATTATCACTAAATGATATATATTTCAATCCCTTCATTAGCCATTCTAATTGTGATTTGTTTATTTCTTTTGCTTCATTAATATCTTGTGGCCATCCAAACCTTGACTCATCTAACGATCTTATGTATACCCATACTCCTGTATCATCTTTTTCATATATTTTAATCATTTTTTGTTTCTTATTACAGAACAAAAACAATTTATGTAAACTATCATCTTTTGCTATTTCCATCGACATATGCATTAAGGCACATCGACCTTTTCTTAAATCTGTTGAGCCTGGATATAAGAAGATATGATCTATTCTACTTAAATCAATCATTTTCTATTACCTTCTTTACTTTACCTAACATTTCGATATCACATATGATGGCATATCCATTTATAAATATTCTTATGATATTTTTACTTGCTTGCACAACACTTGAGTTTAATACTTGCTCACTTGCTTTTCTTATATCTACATAGCAACTATTTTTATCTGGTTCAATACCTTCTATTTCCCATTCTTTTAATATCATACCTTGATATTTACATATCCAACCCCACATTGTTGATTTGGCTATCCCATATTCTCGGCATATTTTTACTTTTTGTTCTCCATTTAAGTATCGTTTTACTAATTCTATTTTTAGTGTCTCTGGATATTTATTATTTTCCACTGTTTTTTCCTCCGACACTATTCTATATCTTGTTCGATTCTTTGTATACGTCAAAAAATAACACTCTAACAAAAAATAAAAAAAATGATA
>CAKVBE010000204.1 GCA_934725005.1 uncultured Rickettsiales bacterium
ATTCGAAAGATGTTAGTGTAGAAAGAGGTATTAGTCCGCTACTAAGTAGTGGACTTTTTTAGTATGTAATCTTTATACATTTGTTCAAACTTTTTCTCATAAGTTTGATCATCAATATAAAATGCTGTTTTTAAATAACATTTTTTAGATTTATTTTCAATAAAAATAACGATGAATTTATGTGTTTTTAACCAAAAATAATGTTCAAGCCCCTTTTTTGTTGGATGATTAAAATATAAAACTCCATTTTTGTAATTATCAATTATTGGTTTTATCCAATGAACCCTTTTTGCACGTTCAAGCTTAAATTTGCCAGGTGTTCTATATGTATTTATTTTACCTGTAATTACATGATTGAAAATATCAAACTTGTTTTTAAAAGGACAGTTATCACAGTTATACTCACTACTTTCACAATTATCTTCTGGTTTGCAATTTAGCAATTTGGTTGCAATGTTTATATTTTTCCCTTCAAATACTATTCTTTTAATGAAAAAATCTGTTGTGAAAATATTGTAAATATCATCAATAAAGCTTTGGATGTTAGAGTAATCATTTTGATTAATAACCTCAGGAAGCCAGTCGTACATTATAAATCCTCCCTAGACTTCCATTTTAGTATATTAAATTTCTCTTTAATATATGGAGTTGTTTCATCTAATAAATAACCACAAGACTCAATAATATTAATTATTTCTAATTTTGCACAATTATCTTTGAGATTACGATTTTTATATGCTATTGCTCCAAGAAATATATCTGCCATTTGAACAAGTTCAACATCTTTAGATTTTACTTCTTGAATTTTTATATCACTACCACTTAAACATTTTTTTAATTTTTCGATTTTTTTTGAACCATTAGTATCTTTTTCATCAATATAAATATTCCAGAAATAAAAAGGGACAAATAATTTTTTTAACATATCATAGTATATTTTATAATAGAATTCGTCATGTGTTTGTCTGTATTTTTCATGATTGAGTTTTTGTTTATCAGGAACCAAAACAGCTCTAAAAGCCAGATTTTTATTTTCAAAAAAGAAATTGACTAAAGCAATATAAAAATCTTTTTTAGATTTAGAAACTTTAGTCCATTTAATTTCAGTTGTAGGTTTTATATTATATTTTGCTTTTAAATCTCTAATTTTTTTAAAAATTTCTTTTTTGTATTTATCTGGACAAATTATTCCACCAATTACCATAACCTTATTCTTATCATTCAATAAGTGGCAACTTTCATCACAATAGATATTTATTTCGTTTGATTCCATGAATTTAACCTTTCAAATTTAGGATATTATAGCACATAAAATTTTTCTTGTCTCGTTGATTAACACTTAATTTTGTTGATATAAAACAAAAAGGACTATTTGCATAATTTATGAAAGGAGAAAAATATGAATGATAAAAATTTACACAACAAGCCAATTATTAGAATAAATCCTGCACTTATTCCGGAAGCAGAAGCCAAACTGCTTGCAATAACATTTATGGAAGGAATTAGAAGATTTTATTCTGAACCAGAAAATGTAGCAAAATTTAAAAAATGGCAAAAACAAAGACAGCAAGAACAACAAAACTCTAATTGATGTTTTATTTTTTATATGATATAAGAACAGATATGGAAAATGAAGAAGAAATACAAAAATTATTGCAAGAATTTGAATCATTAGAGCAAGAAGGTGTAGAATATACTATAGAAAGAGAACTGACACTTGAAGAAATAAAGTTTCTTATATATGTGCGCAAGAATAAAATTGACTGCAATGAATTAAGAAAGAAAATCAAGCAACAAGTTTCAAATTAAAATATACATAAAAAATACGTTTTTCTATATCAATCTTAATTCTTGAAAATTTATTGAGTTCGAATAGCGATGCAAATAGTCCACCATTTAAAATCAAGAGCCGAAAGGCTCTTTTTTAATGTATTTTAGTACTAAGACTTTTCGAAGCAATTATTGCAGACTTAAATTTAGCCAATCCAACTTCAGCAATTCCTTGTTTTGCGAGTTTTACTGGCTTTTTTTATGTAGCAAATTAATCAATAATTCTCCATTTATAGCAATAGAGGTTGACAGATACAAATATCACCAAGAAGGAACGCCCGAGCTGAGCGTGATAAACTCAAAAACAAAGGATAAAACAAATTTTTCTCAAAATGCGAAATAGTATTTTATACAATTAAACCCTCTTGTATTATAATAATGAAAGCATTTTGATTGGTCAATTAAAGAAATTTTGAGGTTTTAATGAAAAAAGTATTATTTTCTATTATCTTATTAATAGGCTTGTTTTTGCCACTAAATAGTTTTGCCGATACGGTTGTTTACAATACAAAAACAGGAAAATACCATGCGCAGAGTTGCGCCAGTACAAAAAAGTGTACCGTGAATTGTATAAAAA
>CAKVBE010000205.1 GCA_934725005.1 uncultured Rickettsiales bacterium
CACCCAAGCAATTAATTAATTGAATTAATCCACCACTCTCTAAAAAGCTGGTTAATCCTCTTAACCCTTCAGTAAATGTTTCTAATCTGCCATCATCTGCAAATTGTATTTTAAGTTCAAATAAGGCATTCATTAATCTGTTCCATTCAGCTCTCAATGATCTAGCAGACTCTTCAAGTTTTTTACCCCCAAACTCATTATTTAGCTCTTTTGTAAATGCAAGTAAAAATGTTTTACTATCAAGTCCACTGTCAAGTAGTTTATTAAATTCTTGGGTTGTTAGTCCCATAGATTTTGCAGCAGTCTGAAGAGAACCGGGCAGATCATTGTTCAACTGTAATATTAATTCTTGCATTGATGTACCGCCATTAGAAATCATTTGTTCTACGGTTCTTAAAGCATCCTCAGTTTCTTTGGAATTTAAACCAATGGTTGTTGAAGCTTTCAAAATACCACTAAATAAATTCCTTGTTTCATCTAATCCAAAATTAGCATTAATGCTGGAAGAATATAAGTTTTTATAAACATCTGCAACACTTGTAAAACTTACTCCGAGTTTGTCGCTTTCATTTTTTAAAAATTCTATTTCTCTAGCTCCTTGCTCGGCACTACCGGATAGGACAGTAAATGTTTTTTTTAAATCTTCATATCCAACAATTGTTTCTGCTACATTTTCTACTAATGAATAATTAAATATTGCCGAAAAATGATTTTTTAAGGCTGATTTTGGTTCGTTATTTTTTTTACTTTGCTTCTGAGAAGCATTGGTTTTCCCCTTTTTATCTTCAGATCCTTTTTTCTGTTTGATTGAATCGTTTAAATCCTTAGTATTTTTTATGTCAACAGCTGCAACTTGTGTTAAACTATCTAGCAATGCCATTTCTTATTTTCTCCATTTCATTATATTTTATTAATTCTTGCTCTAATAAAATTCTATAAGTCTCAATAACATCCCTCCAATACATTTTATTGAAATCTTCAAGTTTTATTGAAACGTTACATTGATTGAAGAAAACAAAAATACTCATTACTTGCCTTTTTGTTTCAAATCTCTCTCTATATCTTGTTTCTTCTTTTGTAGCGACTTTTGAAAAAAGTTTATTAAAGTCTTTATAGATTGCGGCAAGTTCTCCATAAAGACTTTTTGTTCCCCCAAATTTTGCACCGCAAGCCCCCAAGCAACTTTAAAAGCTCTAAATAAGTCACCAGCAAAATGCTTTTCTGCCTCATCGGTTGTTAAAGCAATACCATTTACAATTAATAAATTATTTTCATTTTCTAAAAATAATTTTAATATTGTTCTTGCTTCTTCTGGATTAAGAGCGCTTGTCACTGTTTGATAAAAACTGAATATTTCATTTTCCATATCGGCTTTATCACTAAAAACAACACCAACCGAAAGCCCGAGAGCTGCAATTTTAGATTGTATAATTGTTCCAAATAAAAGCAAATCAGATAAATTTAAACCTGCTTGCTCATACGTGTCATTTCCGTATTTTACAATATTTTTTTTCATAATTTACAGCAAATCAATAGTAAATTGTCTATCTTTATCACCCTGTTCTTCTCCGATGTTTTTACAAAAAGCATTAACTGAATTGTAAACTTCACCAGTATTACCATCTTTGTAGGAACATGTAAATTGTTCACCTGATTGTGCCAAATCTTTTAATTTTTGTATGTTTGGTGAATCGAATTTTAGATTTAATTGTATAGAATTATAAACATTGTTATTTATTAATACATGTCTGTCACCATTCACACCACTTTTAACTTCACCGTAATCACCACTTCTTGAAATTGTAGGCATATCGGTTCCTAATAACTCAACACCAACTCCGTTTATTGTTATAGCTATCCTTTTTGAATTATAAGTAGTCATTTATTATCCTTTATATTGTTTCTATTAATGTTTTTTCTGCATCTGTAGGATCTATTGATAGTTCAATATCAATTTTTGCGCCAGTTAGAGCATCAACATACCAACCTTTTACTTTATAAGTTTGCGATAAGTATAAAGAATTATAATTTATCTTTGTTTCTTGCATACTTAAAACATTCAAATAAAAACTTGGTTCATTTTTTTCGTTTTTTGTAATTAAATTATTATTACTTGCTTCGATCAATACAGCTGACAACATACTTTCAAGAATTGCTCCTGAACTATCCTGATAGGTTAGTTTCTTTTTTAGGAAATCAAGTCCTTTCGCTTTAAGCATCAAATCTATAAAGTATCTTATACGTCGTCTTTTTGCATTTTCACCACCAGCCATTTTCGAAACAAAATACAATTTACTTGCATATTGATTAACGCCACCACCATTTATTGGATTTACAAATGTGTAAAAAGATGTATTTAAATCCTTTAAATTATTTTCTTGGGTGTCTGTGTACTCTTGAGG
>CAKVBE010000206.1 GCA_934725005.1 uncultured Rickettsiales bacterium
GTTTAGGTATTAGTCCTAATAATTATATGAATAACTAATTAAACTAAAGCCTCAACATGAATACAATAAACCAAGTTTATATGCAAGCTATTCAATGTAAAAACTTAATATTCTTACTAGCATGAATATAAAGGGTATTTTTTATGACAGATGAATTGATTTTATTAGGCCGAAGAGTTGCGGAATTGCGCAACAAACGAGGACTAACACAAGATAAACTTGCAGAATTAACAAATTATTCTACAAATCATATTGCTAAATTAGAATCAGCAAGAACAAAACCTTCATTTGATTTAATTGTGGCAATAGCAAAAGCATTGCAGGTGGAAATCAAGGAGTTATTCTATTTTGAAGAACAAAAATCATCAGAGTATATAAAAAGAGAATTTGAAAAAATCATAAATAATTCAGATACAGAAACCTTAAAAATACTGTACAAGTTTTATGGAGCTTTGTTTAATTAAAATTCTATCTAAAAAGCTTTAATTTGTTCTATGTTTTTTTGAATTATAATTTGAACAAGATTTTTGTAAAATTATTTATTTTAACACTTTTTAAGGAGGATGCAGTACTTCACAGATGCAGTACTTCACAAAAAAACAAAGGAAATTAAAATATGACACAAGAAAAATTTAATTATACAGTTGGTGAAATATTTAGTAAGAACTTTTTTGCAGAACTTAAAAAACATATATTTAATAGAAACTATAATGATTACCTGAATAATTATATTTTAAAAGATTGTACTAGAGAAGATATAATGTATGCTTTGCATGACCCTAAACAAACAGAACCTAATTACGAAAAAATAGATATTAATTCTTTTACTGATTTTTTATTATATATAGAAAATGATTCAGTTTTTTCTTTTGAAATATCAATGAAAATTTTAAATATTCTTTATCTTATTGAAAAAATAAGTGGCGCAAAATATAAAGATAATTATTTTGAAGTGAAAATATCAGCTCAAAATATTATCTCAGATTTTTATGATAAGGAAATTTTAGAAACATTAGCGGAAACAAAATTAGAAAATTTATTTTCAAAATATAGAGAACAAAATCAGTTTATTGTATTTGAACAAACAGACAATATAATGCTAATCAAAAACAGAATTTTATTATTTGTTTTTAACTATATCATTACATATTTAAAAACTTTAGCAATAAAGTTAAGATTAAATATGGGGAATTTGTTAGAAGTATATAAACTCGAAGCTAAGCTAGCACTTAATTCTATTGATGAAGATTTAAATAAAGATATAGTTAAATCAATAAAAGAAATACAGATGTTTAGTTATAAAAAAGAAAAAGGTAGAAAAAGTCGTAACTTAAATATTACTAGTGAAGAATGGTTTTATGAAACAGAGCAACTTAGAGATATTCTAAACAAACATAAAAAACTTATTAATGAAATTATTGATAAAAAAGTTGATAAATCAAAGAAAGAGAATGATTTTAATACAATAATTAAAGATTATAATTATATGACAAGTAAAATATTATCTATTTACTTTTATGAAAAATTAAATAATGAAACCATTAATGTTGAAGATTGTATTTATAAATTTATAGATGAAGAGTATGAGCTTGGCTTCATTAAAGATAATGAATTTGATACTGGTTTGGATAATATGAAACATTGTATTAGAAGACATCTAAAAAAAAGACAAAATCTAGGACAAAAATAATTTTTATTTTTGTCCCTATTGGCTTTTGGGCAAAAATGTTATTATCTCCTTGTAAATAGAAAAAAGGAGATTAAAGATGACAAAGAAAATAGTATTTGTAGTTCATTATTGTAAAAACAAAAAGTGCAATAATGCTTGGATTGATGAAGATTTAACAAACGCAAAAACACGTCCTCCTCGTTGGAAGTTTTGTGCTGATTGTTGTGCTGAATTTGGGATTAGTTTTAATTCACAACTTCCACCAAAGAAAAGGCTTTCCAAAAAGCAAATCGAAGTCTTACAGAAAAATAAGTTTCGTAAGCGAAAAAAATCATCACCATCCAATGCAAGTAATAGTTTAAGTATAGTTGGAGGTGCAAATGAGTATTAGGCAAAAATATCGTAAATTTTTGCGTCAACTTATTAATGAAAAATATTTGAATAAGTTTAGGACTGTAAAAGTTTTGGGTGAAAACTTGGTTAATGGTCAGTATTTTATAGTTATAGAAGTTATTGAACAAGAAAAATTAGAGGAGATATTCAATGGAATTAATAAGTAGATATTTAATTATAGAAAATATCAAAGTTTCAAAAATATTTAAAATTGAAACTGTAGCACATAAAGATGGATATGTAATTACTTCTCGGAAGTGTTTACAAGATTTCATGCCTGTGAATGCGTTTAAAAGTTTACTCAAACAAGGCTTGTATATGAC
>CAKVBE010000207.1 GCA_934725005.1 uncultured Rickettsiales bacterium
ATAACACCACCTAAACACAAGGCTTTTACATCATCACAAATTAGAGTTTCATTTCCAGTTAAAATATGTGTATTTTCAAATAAATCGACAAAAGTTTCACCCCCACTTGCTTTTCTTACAGAAATATTTCCAATTATCTTATCACAATCGTAACAATGTAATGGGATACCAAATGTCATCATTGTATAATTGGTTACATCAACAAGCATATTTTTTGGATTTATACCAATTGCTTTCAATCTTTTTTGAATAAATTTTGGTGATTCAGTATTTTTTACATTTTTGATTTGTCTAAAAGCATAATAGTAACAATGTTTATCGTATACAACTAAACTTTTTTCACTTATGAATTTTTTATCAATTTCAATTTCTTTTTCTCGAATTTTTAATTTTCCAATACCGGCAACCGCTAAATCTCTGGCAATTCCATAAACACTTAAACAATCACCTCTATTCGGCGTAATCGAAATTTCTATAACCGGATCATTTATTTTAAAAATATCTGCTACATTTTCACCAATATTTACGCTTTCTGGCAATTCTATTATACCGTAATGATCTTCACCCATATCTAATTCTTTTTGGGAGCAGAGCATACCATTACTTTCAATTCCTCTTATTTTTGATTTTTTTATTTCTAAGCCATTTGGTAATACCGAATTAATTGGTGCTAATATTGTTTTTAAACCACTTCTGGCATTTGGAGCGCCACATACTATCGTTATTGGTTCTTTACTATTATCGTATCTTACTTGGCAAATATGTAAATGATCAGAATCTGGATGTTTTGCACATTCCTCTATTTTAACACAATTAAATGATTTTAATTTTTTGCTATTATCAATAACCTCTTCTACTTCTAATCCTATTTTGTTAAGAGTTTCGACTATTAAATCTAAACCAGCTTCTGTTTCTAAATATTCTTTTAACCACGATAATGTGAATTTCATTTTAATCACTATAAATTAACTTTTAATACAAATTAAAAAACAAAATTACGTATAAGTCAAGCATTGATATATAAACATGTTATATGACTAAAAGATAATTATAATAATTTAATAACTTTTAGCATAAATAAATTAGGTACAACAAAAACTTTAAAAGATGATTTATAGAAAGCATAATCTACTACATATTAAAATGTAAATTTATTAACACAGCTTCTAAAATTAAAGTTAATACGCGAAATATCGAGATACAGAAATACATATTTCATATTAAAATTTGTACTAGATTAAATGGCAATAGCACATTTAAGATTCTGAAGTAATTGTAATAAAATAATGTTTTTGAGCATAATTACACAATAATGAAAATTAAAAAGTATTTTTTTGCAAAAAATTGTTCTTTTACTAAAATTATTAATAAAATAAACAAGTACTAACACTTTGTAATCAATGAATTATATACCAAAATCATTTTTTACACTATATTTTTAAAAAACCAGATTAACTATCTCTAATCACATTTATATTTATTAGGCCATTCATAACATAAATCTTAACCCAATAATCCTTTGAGGTTACAGTACAAGCCAACAACACCATTTTCTTTTGGAAAGGAACATTGTATCATTATTATAAACAAACCATAACATGCAAAAATACACTCGATGATACGCATTAAATCTACCAAATAATTATACATACAATGTAGATACAACAAACACAAGGCTGATATAAATAAAACAAATTGACAAAATAACGAAATAAAAACAACGAATGGCTCCACAAGTAGGGCTCGAACCTACGACCGATCGGTTAACAGCCGATTGCTCTACCGCTGAGCTATTGTGGAACTTTCGTTTATAATTATACAATGCGACATTTTATTAATCAAGTATTTTTTAAAAAAAATTTTAAAAAATAAAAAAAATATCATAATTATAACAAAATTAAAAAAATTCGCTAATTGGACTATCAACTAGCGAATTTATTGATATTTAATTTTAAATTAATTAAAGGATTGAATCACCTGCATAATCTGCTGAATCAGCTAATTCATCTTCAATTCTCATTAATTCATTGTATTTTGCAATTCTATCTGTTCTTGACATTGAACCTGTCTTAATCTGACCAGAATTTGTGGCAACAGCAACATGAGCTATTGTTGTATCTTCTGTTTCACCTGATCTATGGGATACAACAGTATTAAACCCATTTCTTTGAGCCAAGGCTATAGCATCAAGTGTCTCTGTTAAAGAACCAATTTGATTTAATTTAATCAATACGGCATTACCCATACCTTCACTAATACATTTTTCAATTAATTTTGTGTTTGTTACACATAAGTCATCACCAACTAATTGAATTTTATCACCTAGAGCATCTGTAAGATTTTTCCAACCCTCATAATCCTTTTCACCCATACCATCTTCAA
>CAKVBE010000208.1 GCA_934725005.1 uncultured Rickettsiales bacterium
AAAACAATAGATAATGATACACCTGTAACAGACTATTCAATCGGTTTTGACACAGCAAGAAATGTGTGTATGGACGCTTTGGATAAAATACAAACAACAGCTTTTAGTCATAACAGAGTTATGATCGTAGAAGTTATGGGAAGAGATGCTGGACACTTGGCATTAAATACAGCTATAGCAGGCGGGGCTGATATTTGTCTGATTCCAGAAATTAAATATGACATTAATAAAATAGTTAAAAAACTAAAATGTATAAAAGAAAAAGGCATAACATATTCATTAATTGTTGTTGCAGAAGGTTGTAAAACTGAAAAAGGAGAAAATATAACAGTAGAAAGAAATGGCATTTGTTGTTATAATGGATTTGGAAACTATTTATCAAAAAAATTGGAAGAAGCCAATATATTAAATAGAGTAACAATCTTAGGTCATATTCAAAGAGGTGGAACACCAACAGCTTATGATAGAATAATAGCATCAATGTTTGGCGTATATGCCTTAAATATATTACTTAGTGGAAAAACAAATAGACTAGTAATCCAAAAAGACAGTAAGGTAACAGATATAGATTTATTTGAAGCTGTAAAAATAGGACAAAGAAGAATTGAAAAAAATAGCAATTTATTAAAAACGGCTAAAGAATTAGGTATATACATTGGTGAAGAATAATTTACAAAAGTTATTGAAATAAAAATTTTTAACTTGTAAAATTGATCACTGCACGTTGGACTGTCGCCAAGCGGTAAGGCAACGGATTCTGATTCCGTCATACGTAGGTTCGAATCCTACCAGTCCAACCATAAGTTTTAATATGACAATGAACATCATGTCATATTATCAATCTTAGTTTTGCCTTACGCACATAGCTAGTAGTTACAAAAGTTTATACATACTTACCAAGTAGTCCAAATTTCCAACCATAAAGAATCTTTCTTCTAGGTTCATACTTTGTAATTAAAAAAATCATATCATGTTGCGTCAATAATAGATCTTTATTTATATTCATATTTTTCGATATTGTTTCTATAATATCTTCCATATTTTTAAATTTTGATTTTAATGGAAAACCCTTTTTATACATATAAAAAATTTTTTTATCATTATCAATATTGATGTTATCAATATGATTTTTTATTATATTAACAATTTCATTCTTATAATTTCTTGGCAAAGACAAAATTGATTTATACTCTGAAAATTTAATTTTTAATTCTTTTTTTGTACTTGGCTTTTCTTTGACAAGTTTCATAAGTAAATTGTTGTCAAAAATAATGTTTCTTAAAATATTGCTATTTATAGCTTTTTCTTCGCGCCATGAAGAAATTTTCTTAACTAATTCTAAATCATTATAATTAATCTTATGTATATCAAACTTAAGCTTTTTCCAATAATTTTTAATAAAATAATCAATAGTTTGTCTCTTTAAAAAATAACTCATTTCATTTGTATAGAGCTCAAACTTACCATCATTTACAAGTTTTTTTGAAAGAATTCTGTATAAATCTATAAGATAAAAAACATCATTTTTCGCATATTTAATCTGTTCTTTTGTTAAAGGTCTTTTTTTCCAATTGCCAGCCTGAATGTTTTTATCTTTCTCAAAATTAATAATATTCATGTATTTTGTAACAGCAGCACTATAACTTAGTCGCTCATCACCACAGAACTCACACATCAACTGTGTATCTTCAAGATTATTGATTTTTTTACATCCTTCCATTCCAGTAAAAGCTTCAATATCTTGACTAGAAGAATGTATAATTTTTTTGACCTTCTTACTGCTTAATACTCTAAAAAAATGTTTTAAATTTATATCCTTTATTGTTGTATCAATTATATAAGTAATTAGTCCATTATTGCCATCATAATAAGCAATTTGTATTAGACACAAGTTAGGAAAATATGTACTTTTCCTTATAAATTCAGTATCTATAGCCAAAACATCAACATTGTTTATTATATATTTACAAACAAATTTCAACTTCTTACTGTCGTTTATGATGCATGTTTCCATGATTTAACCACTAGAAATCAGTTCCTAAATTAATCCTAAAACTCTCTACTTCATCATATTCTTCTCTAGACAGAACTTTCGAGAATTCAAGTCCAATATTTCCAGCTGGTGTTTTTAATACAAAAGCAAGGCCACATGAACTCCTTATTTTATGTGAATCCAAGATTTTGTTTAAATTAACATTTTTATTTTCTTCAACACCAGTTGCAAGTCCAGCATTATAGAATAACATACCAAAAACCTTAGTTATATCACCTTCAAAAATAGGGAATCTTAATTCTGTATTTAATACAAAATATTTTGTACCGCCTACAGAATCATCAACACTACCATCGTAATAATTATTAATTTTCACACCAGC
>CAKVBE010000209.1 GCA_934725005.1 uncultured Rickettsiales bacterium
GCGATAGGGTGCTTGAAAATGTTGGAAACTTTTAATTTTTGTTTAAGCCACAAGCTCTCCTTTTGTCCTTCGGACATTTTTTCCTCAAGTAGTGGAGAGATTTAATAATAGTTTTTGACCAAAATACTATGATTATAAATTAAATGCTAAGGAATAAATAATTGTTATCGTTTTAAAATATTCTAACTAGGTAGCAGTTTATGGAAAACTGGTGCTATTTTTGTTAGTATCAAATAATAGTTTATTGGGTGATAGTTTATTTTTGATTAAAAGTATTCAAAGTCCATTGTTGATTATTACAAAAAATTGTTTGACCATAACAAAGATTTTGTTATAATAATAATTATTATTTGATTTACAATGAAATATATGGGGGTTTTATGTGTGCAAACAGTAATTTTCTAAATAAACTACTTGATAAAGATAGTTTTGATTTCAAAACTATATATGATTATGTGAATAAAAACGAAAATAACAGTAATTCAAAATTCGAATTTTTACTTGCGTCTTATTTGTACTTGAATGATAGTAAAAAAGGTTTTGACAAAATAGTAGAAGGTAATAAGTCTAAATTTCATGAGCTATTAATTAAACTTGGTATTTGTAATTACAAAATTTTAGATAGTGCAAACATAAGGTTTGATAATGACCTAGATGAATATCTTTTGAATGAGATTTTAAAATACAGTAATAGTAGAGTGTTAAGTGATTTTTTTTATCAGATAATTAAAAATAAAAAAACGCCCGAGTATTTTAAAAACGTGTTTACAAAAATTGCATATCGCTTGATGAGTGGTTGTGACATAACCAATTTTATTGATAGTGTTTTTAATATGTATAGGGGAATAGTGAATGATATTAATGATTACAATGACATTGTTGATAAATTTAATAGTATTAGTGGTTTTGTAGTAAAAGGTCTAGATTCTAGATACAAAAATGAAGAAAAGATTGTATTAAACTTAATTAACAGTATTAGATTAGCTATAAGTGATATTGTATCAAAAAAAGGATATAGTGGTGATAAAATAGACAGTGATGATAAAAAAAATGAGATTAATAAAGTTGTAGAAAAATTTATTAACATATATAGATATATATACGCTGGTGGTGATGTAGTACCAGAAATAGGAAGTTTAGATATTGCAGCCAATAGTACAGATAATGTTACTGAGAATAATGCAATAATATCTGGAGTTATTTGTAATTTTGTGAAAGTTATCAATGATGCATATCTTGAAAGTGATTTTGAAGGAAAAAGTAAAGGAATACTTAGAGCTTTTGATCGTTTATATAATGTTATTAAAGTATTTAATAATACTGGGGAAGAGTGTGATTATCATTGTGAATTAATGAGCGTTATTTTTTCATATAAATATAAAGATACCATACGTCTAGAAGCTAGTACCGGAGATTTTGTTTCAAGTTTTTATGATGAATTATACAGATTATTTGAATCTGTTCCTGTAGAAAAAGATAAATGTGAGGAACCATTTGTTAGTGTGTTAAAAGAGACTTTTTCTAAATATTCCAACTTATTAAATTATGATGAAAGAATTCGTACCCTAGATTATGCATATAATTTGCATATATACAGACAGCAAAGTATTAATAATAAAAAAATTCTAGACAAAAATGAAACTGAAGTTACTAAGAAAAGTGATGAATTGATGTCAAAAGGAGAGGTAAAAGAACCAACACAAAATGGAGAAATTCAAGACTTGGTGACAGATGAAAAAACTGAAGAACTATTTTCAACAGATGAAGCTATCACTGATGATAAATTAGTAAAAAAAGAATCAAAAGATAGTGATGAAAAAATTGATTTGTCACAAGAGTCTAAAGGTATTTCATTTAAAAGTTTATCAACAGTTGAATTTAAACTAGAGACCGAACCAGAAGTTATTCAACCACTTCTAATTGATGAAAAAGTTGTTGATAAAACAATTGAATTACAGGAACATAATAATGTATTGTTGCCGTCAAGCTATCATGATGGTTCAAACAAAGAAAATTTAGTTATTGAGAAAATAATGCCTGAGCGAACTTCAGAAATAGAACAATTTAGGAGAAAAATTAAGTATTTTGAAGAACTTTCTAAAGATAGCAAAGAAATACCATTTACGAGGAGTGTAATCAGAAGGAGAACTGAAAAAAGCATCAAAACCAAAGGATCTCGTTATTTTTAATGTATTTGATAAAAAATTATTATTAAATTTTTCACCTCAAAAAGTGGAATGATTTTTTAATGGTTGTTGTTTCTAAATCCTTTCCCTCCTTGAGGGAAAGCACTACTGTCCGGTTAAAATTACCCAGTTTCCATAAAGGAGAATTGTAATTGTATCGAGTTTGGTTTAATTGTA
>CAKVBE010000210.1 GCA_934725005.1 uncultured Rickettsiales bacterium
ATATTTTCCAAAGCTTCAATCTCACAATAGAACCAAATCAAAAGGTTGGACTAGTTGGATATAGTGGAGCAGGAAAATCTACTTTAATAAATCTTTTAATGAGATTCTTTGATATAGAAGAAGGAAATGGCAGTATAGAAATAGATAATCAAGATATAAGAAATATAACACAAGAATCACTTAGACAAAATATATCATACATTCCGCAAGATCCAATATTATTTCACAGAACAATAAGAGAAAATATTGCATATGGAAAAATTAATGCAACAGAAGAAGAAATAATAGAAGCAAGTAAAAAAGCTAATTGTTATGAATTTATAAATAACCTAGAAAATAAATTTGATACATTAGTTGGTGAAAGAGGTATTAAATTATCTGGTGGACAAAGACAAAGAATTGCTATAGCAAGAGCAATATTAAAAAATAGTAAAATACTTATACTTGATGAAGCAACAAGTGCATTAGACAGTATTACAGAAAAAGAAATACAAGAAGCTTTAAAAAATCTTATGGAAAATAAAACAGTTATTGCTGTAGCACATAGATTATCAACTCTTGATAACATGGATAGAATCATAGTACTAGATAAAGGTAAAATAGTTGAAGATGGAACAAAACAAGAATTATTAAAAAATAAGGATGGACTATTTAGTAAAATGTGGGAGATGCAGAAAAACAGCTAAAAGTTACATAATCATAAATGTAGAAGTTATTTGCAGAGTGTTGGGTTTTTAAATCCAACACCTCTTGTGAAACTGTCATTCTGAACTTGTTTCAGAATCCATATTATTCAATGGATGCTGAATTAAATTCAGCATGACATAATCTTTTTTTAATGGTTCTACGAGGTGTTGGATCTCCGAATCCAACACCTTATGCTAACAAATATTGATTTAGTAAACAATTTGACAAATAGTAAAAATTAAGTTCTGAAAGCATTGAGTGCTGGGTTCGGAGACCCAGCACTTCGCGTAAAACTACCATTTTGAACTTGATTCAGAGTCCAGTTTCTTATAAGTTATTTTTTTTACTTGAATATTAGTTGTTAACATCAGGCATTGGATTCAAGGGTAATATATTATTCTTAAAATAATTTTCCAAAATCTCTTCTAATTCTACACTGTGTCTAAATGTTATTTTATTCAAGTCTTTTAGATCTACCCATTCAGCTAATCCGTTAGTGTATTTTTTTTCACTATCTGTTATATTATCATTATTAATTTCCCCAATAATTTTTTTATGTGAAAAATAAAATTGAAATGCTTGTACTGGTTGTGTATCTGGTTTTCTTTGAAAAAATCTAAATGTATTATAAAACATTTTATCTGGAATAATATCTAATCCTGTTTCTTCTTTAACTTCTCTAATTATTGTTTCTTCAAAACTTTCACCTTTTTCGACGCCACCACCAACAAGACTATATCCATCCCATTGCTTGGTTAATAATATTCTATTATTTTCTATAATAACAGCATAAGCTCTTAATGTTTGTCTTAGCTCTTCTGTATCATGTTTATATTCATTGTTGAATACATCTTTACAAATTACTGTTTTTGACATTTTATTTTATGCAATTATTCGATAATATTGAATATAATTATTACAATTTAATTAAACAATAACTATTCATAAGATTCTAAACACATTTTCAATTCTGTACTATCAAATGTTACTGTTTTAAGTTTTATAAAATCTTCTGTTGGTATTCCATATACTTCTTTATATAAAACATCAACGCTGCCAAAATATGATTCAAAATAATTAAGTTCTAAATTTAATGAATATTTTTTTACTAATTCTTCACTTTTAGCTTCAATTTCTATATAAGTAGGTAAATATGGCCATGTATCTATAACTATTTCAACTTCATTATTTCTCCAAACTTCTCTATAATTTTCTTGATAAGATGATTCTTTAAAAGATGTTTGATTAATTAACTCTGAAGCTTTATCAAAATCACTAACATTTATTTCAATTTCATTTACATCATTTATAGCGCTTCCTGTTATTTCTTTATAAGTCATTGTTACTTTATCACCTTCATCTCTAACTCTCATCCAACCGTTATTATCTTTACTATGAAATGTTTTTCTTCTCATCAATGTTTCTTTTTTAACAAGAGTTAAACCTAATTCTTCTAATTTTTTTTTGATTATGTCTTTACTAGCGATAAAAAATTTTGCTTCTATTTCTTTTTCCATAAAAAATTTATGTAGATTTTGTATAATTAATTATTAGAGTTTTGTAAAAGACAAGTGCTGAGTAGTTTTTAACTCAGTACTTTTTGAGTATTATCTACAAATTACAGATTCTTTTAATTTTATCAAAATCACTTTCATATATATGTAATGATGCT
>CAKVBE010000211.1 GCA_934725005.1 uncultured Rickettsiales bacterium
AATAACAGTTTTGTTTTCCGTTTATTTTGGCTTTATTGTTTTGACAGATTTCTATGTTGGCACCCATTCTATTTAACTCAGCAACATGCATAAATCTGTTTTCAAAAATAGTCTCATCTATTATCGATTCACCATCAATAGTAGCTAATAGTGCCATTATTTGTGGTTGTAGGTCTGTTGGAAATCCTGGAAATGGTGAGGTTATTATATTTACAGGTTTTAGTTTACTGTTTGCTCTTTTTATTCTGATAGAATTTTCAGAAATGTTCGTTATGTCGGCCCCAATGTATTTTAAGGCATCAATTAAGCTTTTAACATCTCTTTCAAAGTTTAGGCCTTCCAGTATTAAATCACCATCTGTTATGATTGATGCTATCATGTATGTTCCAGCTTCAATCCTATCGCCAACAACAGTATACTCAATTGAATTTAATTTTTCTACACCATTGATTTCAATTGTGTCTGTTCCTGCGCCATCTATTTTTGCACCTGCTTGATTTAAAAAATCAACAAAACAAACAACATCTGGTTCTTTTGCTGCATTTTTAATTATTGTTTTTCCATTAGCTAGAACTGCACCAAGTATTACGTTTATTGTTGCTCCAACCGATACTTTCTTGAACTCTATTTTTGTTCCATTTAACTTGTTCTCTACAGAAGCATCTATATACCCATTTTCATTTTCTATTTTAGCACCCATTTTTTCAAACGCGGTTAAATGCATATCAACAGGTCTTATACCTATAGCACATCCACCCGGTAACGATACTTTTGCTTTACCAAATCTACCTAATAATGCACCTAATGTATAAAAAGATGCTCTCATTTGTTTTACTATTTCATACGGAGCTAAATATGAATTCATATTTTTTGCATTGAATACGTAACTATTATTGTTAATCTTTTGCACTTTGACGCCAAGATTTTCAAGTAATTTTATCGTTACATTTATATCACTTACTTCAGGAATATTATTTAATGTGACTTCTGTATCAAATAATATTGTAGAGAACAATATTGGTAAACTTGTGTTTTTTGAGCCAGAAATCTTTATTTTTCCATTTAATTTTTCCCCGCCTATAATAGATAATTTTTTCATAAAAAATTATAATCAATATACTAACAAATGCATATTACTGCAAATATTTTAAAATAAAATAATAAAAATAATTTATTTAATATCAATTTTATTTCCATAAAACAAAGACTATTTTTAATTGATAGTTCATATTAATATGGATTATTTACTATGTCTATTTTTCAACTTGAAACTTTGATTAAAATCAATTGGATAATTTTCTAAAATATCTACAATTTGCTATTGACATATTTTTTTTATACTTATAACATTCATAACGTATGATGGCGAGTATAGCTCAGGGGTAGAGCAACGGATTGTGGTCCCGTTGGTCATGGGTTCGATTCCCATTGCTCGCCCCATATATATATGCCCTCATGGCGGAATTGGTAGACGCGATAGACTCAAAATCTATTGTCGAGAGGCATGTCAGTTCGAGTCTGACTGAGGGTACCAGTTTAATTTTTTCTTTTTGTTTTATTTTGCGCATTTCTTCTGGACTTGCGCTTTTGTTTTGTCTTTTTAATTGATAATCTTGTTACGCTTTAATAGCATATTAATAATATTGATTTTTTTTATTATATATACTACGATGAGATACTGTTTTGATTATATCAATAAGTTTTATTTTTTAAAAAATGAGCAAAAATTACATAATAAATGATTTAATAAATTCATTGCAAAAATTACCGACTATAGGACAAAAAACAGCGAAAAGAATAGCTTTAAATATATTACAAAATAAGGAATATATAATTAAACCATTGATAAACTCGCTGACTGAAGCATATGAAAAGGTTAATAAATGTAAAATTTGTGGTAATTTTACAACTGATGATTTATGTGATATTTGTGGTAGTGAGATAAGAGATAAGACAGTTATTTGCATTGTTGAATCGATAGCTGATTTATGGGCTATTGAGAATACTGGTATATATAATGGTACATATCATATACTTGATGGAACACTATCTGCTATTGAGGGCAGGGGGACTGAAGTATTACATTTAGATAGACTTATCAATAGAATAAAGGAAAATAATATAAAAGAAGTTATTATTGCTACAAATCCGACTCTTGATGGTCAAACAACAGCATTTTATATATCTTCATCGTTAGAGGAATTTGGTGTAAAAGTTACACAACCGGCATATGGTGTACCTATGGGTAGTGAATTAAATTATCTTGATGATAGTACATTGAATATAGCATTTAAAAACAAAAAAGAATTTTAATTATCTGTATTTATGCAATAAAAAA
>CAKVBE010000212.1 GCA_934725005.1 uncultured Rickettsiales bacterium
GCAGATATTACATATAAAGAAATAATGAAAATAATAGTACAAAATGCAACAGAAGAGGGGTGTCATCAAATATTTTGTGATGGCGGAGTAAATATGTGTCCATCTGATGTATTCGGATTAGAAAAAATAGATAAAAAGAAAGAAGAGGATATTTGTAATTATGAAAGCATTGGTTGTACAAAATGTTGGACTAATGCTGTAGAAAAAATAAGAAAGGAAAAGTAAAAAATGAATTATAAAAAAGAAGATAAAGATTTTATAGAAAATGCTAGATATAGATATTATGAATTTACAGAACAGATAATAGAAAATATTGTAAAGAAAAGTATAGGAGATGTAACATCGGAAGAATGGAGAATTTTAATACAAATGCTATATCCTAGAAATATGATAGGAAGCGGATTATTCCAACCAATATTAATATTTGCAATAAGTAAAAATGGAAAAAGAAAAGATCCACCATTAGAAGCATATAACCAGATAAATGATTTAAAAGATAACGATTGCTTACTATTTAGGATAATAGATTACATAGAAAAAAATAGTAATTTAAAAATTAATAAAAGTTGGTATGAAACAAAAGAAAAAATGTTGCAAGGAGGAAATAAATAAGTGAAAAAATATTTTAAAGAAGCTATGAAAATCATAAAAAAAGAAAACAAAATCAATAAGCTAAAAAATAAAAATAAGAATAAGAATAAGTTAAAAAAAATTATAGAAAAAGCATTTAAAATAGGTGGAAAAGACGCAAATGTAAGTATCATAGATGAAATGCACAATTATGCTCCTATACCAAGAATTAGTAAAGAAGAAATGTACGATTTATATAAAACAGCTTATATGCAAAATCCAGTCAATATATTAACAGAGGAAAATTTAAAAATATTAGAAAGCCATTGTATAATGACATGTCAATATAATAGAGGAAGAATTAAAGAGGAACATGAAATAGTATTAGAATTATTAAGTAAATATAAGGAACAAATTACAGAAATAGAAAAGAAAAATAAAATAATAGATTTAATAGCAGAGAAGCTTGCAAAACATTATCTTAGTTATCCCAGAAGATGTATATTGAAAGAGAAAAACAATATAAAATGCAATAAATATGATAATTGTACAGTTTGTGTAAAACGATATTTTGAAAGGAAAGTCGAAAATGGAAAATCTGGAAAATAAGAGAAAAGTTGAAGAATATAGAAAAGTAAAAAAAGAAACGGAAAAAATAAATAAAAAACTAGAAGAGGAATTAAGAAACTTAATAAGAAGTGGAGAAAATTTAAGCAATTATGAATTATGGGTTAATAAAAAATGTGGTGTTATGATAAAGACAAGCTATATTATAGAAACATATTTAAAAGATTTTGAAAAAGATAAAATATCTGCTCCACCATATAAAGATGAAGATCTTGTTTATTTATTAATAAAAAAATCATAAATGGAGGAAATCAAAAATTGAAAAAGTTAAAATATGAAGAGCTTACGATAGAAAATGCAGAAAATATGATAAAAACGGATTGTATTACTGAAATTATTTGCGATGGAGATAATAAAACGATAAGTATCTCAGAAGAGGAATATTTAGAATTAGAAAAAGCCTTTGAAAAATTAAAAGAAAGTTTACAACTTGTTATAGCGGCAATTTGCGAAGTGAGTATAAAAATATGTGAAACTTTTAATAATGTTTTTACAAATTTAAAAAATACGCTAAATATGAAGATAACAAAAAAGAAATTTATAAAATTATTACAAAGTGCAGGAATACAGAGAAATGAAATAAATAAAATTATCAAAAATAACAAAGAAGAGTACACATATTTAAGATACTACAAGATATTAAATAAATTATCAAAAGATGAAAGGAATTGATATTATTATGTATGAAAAATGCGAGATAGAGCAAATGCTAAAAAAGTATTTGAAAAGTAAATCACAATTAGAGGAATTAGAAAGTAAAATAGAAAAAAATAAAATACTATTAAAATATAATGGTAAGAAATTTAAAGAATCAGAAGCGGAAACAATAGAAGGAATGGCGTTAAAATCTCCAGCTATTTCTGATATTCCAAAAAGCAAAACTAATAAAAAGAGTAATCCAACAGAAACAATAGCATTAACGTATAAGGAAAAACAAACATACATAAATAAAGCCGATAAAATAAAATTAATGAATGAAAATGTATCATATAATGAAAAAGCTGAGCCACTAAGAGATATAGTAGGAAAAGTTGATAGAATGATAAAAGCTTTAAATAATGAGCAAAAATTAATAATACAAACTTATTATATGTATGAGCCTAAATGGAATTATGTATCGAAAACATATATAGATGTATAT
>CAKVBE010000213.1 GCA_934725005.1 uncultured Rickettsiales bacterium
ATATAAATCTGGTTTTCTTGGAATAGTAAGAGATTTAAAACTCGACATAGTACCAATTGCCCTAAATACTGGCTGTTTTTGGCCAAAAAGGAGTTTTATAAAAAAACCTGGAACTATAATAATAAAAATTTTGCCAATTATAAAGTATTGTGATTTAGTTGATAAGAAAAAGGAAGAAATAATTAGTTGTATCGAAAATACTATAGAAGGAGAAACTAATAAACTCGTAAGAAATAATTAAGTATCAAATATCTAAATTTAAACTGAGATTTGTTGTTAATTTGTAGCATGAATATTATTTTCTTGTTTTTAAAAAGAGCTTATTGTAAAGTAATGCGTATTAGAATTAATTGAAGTATGTGATGGACTTAAAAGAATATTTTAAAATTTCAAAGACGGTTGATAAACAAAAAGTACAAAAATTGCAAGCAATAAGGGAATTAGGTATTAATCCATATCCATATACATTTGAACAGAATATACATTCTAATGAATTATTAGAAAAGTATAAAGATTTAGCACCTGAAGAACATAGGGAAAACGATGTTTATAATGTTGCTGGTCGTTTGATGCTAAGAAGAAAAATGGGCAAAGCTGCATTTTATGATATTCATGATGAATTTGGTAAGATACAAATATATTTACAAAAGCCTGAATTAACTGAATTGGAAAATAGCCTATTATCGAATTTAGATATTGGTGATTATATTGGTGTTACAGGTTTTGTGTTTAAAACAAAAACTGGCGAAATTAGCATTCATTGCAAAAATATAGAATTGTTATCAAAATCAATTGCGCCAATGCCTGAAAAATTCCATGGTTTAACAGATATGGAATTGAGATACAGACAAAGATTTATTGATATGACAATGAATCCAGAGGTTAGAGAAGTATTCAAAAAGAGATGCATTATAATTAACGAGGTAAGAAATTTTCTAATAAATAAAGGATTTACTGAAGTAGAAACCCCAATGTTACAACCAATTTATGGTGGTGCAAATGCTAGACCATTTACTACACATCATAATGATTTAGATATGAATTTGTTTTTAAAAATTAGTCCTGAATTGTATTTAAAAAGATTGATTGCCGGTGGTTTTGAGAAAGTATTTGACATATCTAAAAATTTCAGAAATGAAGGTTGTGATGCAACGCATAATCCTGAATTTACGATGGTAGAATGGTATGAAGCATATACTGATTACAATCATCAAATGCACCAAGTTGAGACTATGATTGAAGGCATAGTTAAGAAAATAAATAGTGGAAGCACTGTATTAAAAGTTAGAGGCTTTGATGTTGATTTTAAGACACCTTGGAAAAGATTGTCAATGTGGGATGGTTTAAGGGAGTACGCAAAAATTGAACCTGATACAATTACAAAAGAAGAAGTGATTGAGGAATTAAAAAAGTACAAACAAGATATTGAAACAAGGAAAGAAAAAGGTGAATTATTGGCTGAATTATTCGAAGAAACTTGTGAAGAACATTTAATTCAGGCAACATTTGTAATTGATCACCCAGTTGAAATATCTCCTTTAACAAAAAAACACAGAACAAAATCTGGGTTAGTAGAAAGGTTTGAATTGTTTATTGCACAAAAAGAATTAGCAAATTCCTATTCTGAATTAAATGATCCAATTGACCAAGGTTTTAGACTTCATGAACAAGAATTACACAGAGAATTTGATGATGAAGCACAACCTATGGATAAAAATTTTTTACATGCTGTAGAATTTGGTATGCCTCCAATGGGTGGTGTTGGTATTGGATTAGATAGATTGGTAATGTTTTTGACTGGACAGGATATAATAAGGGATGTTATAGCATTTCCAACTATGAAAATTAGAAAAGAAGATTTATAAATTTGTCTGCTACAAAATTTTAATTAATTTTTGTAGCTATTTTTTATTAATGCTGTATTAGAAAGTAATAACATTTTACTATAATTTGTTACAATTGACTTTTTCTAAATAGAAAAGTAGTATGTGTACCATGTTAAATATATTATTTTTGTATGAATAACAATAGTATAATAAAAATAGGAAACTATTTCGAGATAGGAAATAATAAACCTTTTTTCTTAATAGCTGGGCCATGTCAAGCTGAGAGTTTAGATCATTCACTATTTATGGCAGAGTCTATAAAAAAAATATGTGATAAATTAAGTATTAACTACGTTTTTAAATCAAGTTTTGATAAAGCCAATAGAACAAGTGTTGATTCAAAGAGGGGCCTAGGTCTTGACGAAGGTATGCGTGTTTTTGAACAAGTTAAAAAGCAAATAGGTGTACCTGTTATAACAGATGTTCATTTACCAGCACAGGCC
>CAKVBE010000214.1 GCA_934725005.1 uncultured Rickettsiales bacterium
GCGAGTTTCTGGTCGTAACATATAGAGGAGTAAATATTAAAAATGTATTCAGAATACTTGTTAAAACAAGCTCAAAACATATCTTTGAAACATAAAATTATTGCCGAAGAAACTGGCAAAAATTTTAATATCTTCAATATTATAGGTGTTACCACTAGAGAAGTTTATCTTTGCAGATTACTATGCGAACTTATAAATCCCAAAGGGCAACACTACTTGAATAGACTTTATCTTGATTTGTTTTTGGAGTATGTTTTGGCACTTAATCCGAAAGACTTTAAAAACATATCAATAGAACGCGAAAGAGTTATTGAAGATTTAAGACGTATTGATATTTGTATTAATGCGGTTGATAAAAATAATAACGCTTTCACTATACCGATTGAGGTTAAAATAAACGCTAAAGACCAAGAAAATCAAGTTTGCGATTACTGTCATAGCGTAAATGACAACCCAATTTATTATTTAACCAAATACGGTGAATATCCTTCAGATATAAGTATTGGGTATTTATCTAAAGATAAAATAAAATGTATTTCTTGGTCTAAACATATTTTAAACTGGCTTGATGAATGTACCTACCATAGAGCCACTGGCGAAAGAATTCCAATTAAGATAATTTTGCAACAATTTAAGGTTGCAATTCAACAATTTTTAGGACAGACAGAGGATTCAATAATGGAAATATCAGAACTACTTTTAGAAAATTTAGAAAACTTTGAAAATGCTCAAAATATCTCAAATTCTTTAGATGTTGCTAAAGAGAAAATAATGAAGGGTTTTAGAAGTAAACTTAAGGAACAATTAATAAATAATTCTTATGTAATTCAGAGCTCTATTGAACCTGCATTTAGGTTACAAAATTATTATTGGCATATAGAAATTGCTAACGACAAAAATCAAGAGGCTCGTATTACTTATGATAAAGATAGAAAAATTTATATTACATACAACTCTGAAATAGAAGAAGTATTTGCAGAAGAACATTTTTATAATGATTTCTATGTCAA
The DNA here is from genome assembly GCA_934725005.1 of uncultured Rickettsiales bacterium. The sequence continues at coordinate 1,011 of CAKVBE010000214.1, forward strand.
TTCAGCCAAAACAATTAACCAGTTTATTATACCTGCAATTAAGAAATATTTAGGTTGAAATCCTTTTATTTGACGCATTTCAGGGTTGTTAATATAATTAAAAAAAGAGGAAAATTATATGAAAACAGAAGAACGAATTTTTAATACTGCTGAAAGCATTGAAGATGCTCAAAGAGTACAAGTCGCATTAGAGAATACTCAATATGACTTATGGCGAAACTTTAAAAAAGCTGTAGCAACTCAAATAGATGTTAAACCTACAATTCCTTTTGACAATAATATAGATGTACTTGGGTATGATACAGAGAATGGAAAACGGCTAAATCTATACTTCAATCTTGATATGAACGAATTTGCAATTCCTAAATTTCACATTGGTGCAGGCATTTCAAATATCGGGCAAGATACTTTAGAAGAAATATTTATGATTACAAATATTTCTACGCTTGTAAATAGAAACTCTTTTGAAGAATTGGCTAAAAAATATGCAGATTGGATTAAAAAACAATTAGAAGCAAATAAAAATTAAGAATACAAATCAAGGAGGTGAAATTGAAAATAACGCAATTTAAAAATAAAATCAAAGGAATACACGCACCATTAATAGAATTGTACAGTTCACAATCTGAAAAATATCATCACGCAATAGAAATTGCCTTTGGAAATAAAAATTTAGCACTTGTTGTAGATAACAGTAAAGTTGCTTATGAAATCATTGATGTACTTAAACAAGAATTATATAGTAGCAGAATAACATTTTTACCTTTAGATACAATTAAAAAAGCCCCTGAAAAATTTGAACGACCAAAAATTGATGGTGTTATTGATTACGCAATAAATTTAATCAATTTTGAAGATAAATATCGTGATGCTATTTATTATGGATTGGGTGAAACCCTAATTGTCGAAAACAGAGATGTTGCCGATAAATTAATTAAAAAATATCGTATGGTAACACTTGATGGCATAAAATTCAATAATGATGGCAGTATTATAAAAAACAGCCATACTGCCATTAACAATTATCATCTTCAATATTTCAAGGATTGGTTATTTTTGACTGACATCAATATTGAAACAGCTTTAAAAATGATTAAACATAAATCAGAATCAGAGATTAAGTCAATAATTGATTTGTCTTTTGATGAGATTGAAGATATGTTAATCAAATACGATATTAAGTTAACAGATAAACTTACTTGTGAAATTAAAGAAGGTATAAAGCTGACTGATAGAGAAAAAGATTTTTTCATACTTGTTAAGAAGGGATATACTCTTAAAGAAATCTCAACTGAACTAATGGTTACAAGAC
>CAKVBE010000215.1 GCA_934725005.1 uncultured Rickettsiales bacterium
GGATAAAATATACTGTCGATAAATATTCTAACGGATATAGCATACTTGAAAATTATAAAAAGTATCATATAATTTTTCTGGATATTGAAATGCCTTTTATTGATGGAATTACCGTTGCCGAAAAAATCAATGAGCTAAAAAATCAGTCGGAGTTTCCTTATTTTGTTTTTATAACAAGCCATGATGAACTTGTTTTTGATGCTTTAAGCAGTTTTCCGTATTCATTTATTAGAAAGTCCGATATAAATAACAAAGCTATTTTGCAAAATTGCTTTATTAAATTGTCACAAGTAGTGGAAAACAAAAGCAAAACTATTAGGATTCGAACAAATAAACAAGACATTGTATTAAAAATATCGGATATTATTTATATTGTAAAATTAAAAAATTATTCATATATTCACACGGCTTCTGAAAAATATTCTGTTAAATCTTCTTTGAAAGAATATGAAAACATATTATCGAAGGATGGTTTTATTCGTTGCCACGAGGGGTACATTGTTAATTTAAATGAAATTTGTAAAATATTAGATAAATCTATTTTGTTGAGTAACAATGAGGTTATTCCTATAAGCAGGAGTAAGGTAAATTTGGTAAAAGAAGCTTTTATGAAAAGGATTGTTTACTTAAATGGATAGTATTAATATTATTTTTGAGTTATTAGTAAATTTATTTCAAGGGATAATGTTTGTAACCTTTTGCTATAAGTTTTTGTCTACTACCGAAAATAAGATGAAAAATAAGATTGCTTATTGCACTGCTGTTGTTTTAATGTTTTTATCGATTACTTTGATAAATTATTTTTATTTAACATTTGCCTATATAGAGACTATTGTATTTTTTGCAATTATGATACCATACTGTGTCATCTTTTTTAAGGATAAACTGTACATAAGACTTTTGACCCCATTATCGTTGAATATGCTATATTCTGTTCTTTCTTTTGGTTTGAATTATTTCTTTTCTGCATTTATTAATTGCGATTACAATTATCTTATGACCGAGAGCACAACATATAGATATATATATGTATGTTTGTCTAATCTGATTTTTGTGGTTATTCTATATTTGATATATCACTTGTTTAAAGAGTATTTTCATATGATGAGGCTAAGGGATGTATTTTTATCGCTTGTAATGCCAATTGCAGGTATCATTGTTGCTACTTTAACATTTTTAGTATCGTCAAATGCTTCAATTCCTAATTCTAACCGAATAATTCTTGGCTTTGTTTCGTTAATTATTATTAGCTTCACTTTTTTGAATTTTTATATGATTAAAAATATATCAAACAATTATGCATTGCAGAAAGAAAATTTAGTTGCAAACAAAGAAAAAGAAATATATCGATTAGAAATAGCAAATTCCGAAAGATATATCCAGGAGGTTTCAACAATCAAGCATAACATTAAGAATCAACTTTTATGTATTGAAAGCTTAATTGATGAACAAAATTATACTCAGGCAAAACAGATATGCAACAATATTAATGATAATATAAAAATTAATACTCATATGTATAAAACAGGCAATATTTATCTTGATGCTATATTGAATGTTGTTTATGGAAAGGCAGCGGAAAATAAAATAAATCTAACTGTTCAGTGCAACACAAATCTTAAATTTATCAGTTGTGATGACTTATTAGTACTTATTGGGAACCTCGTAGATAATGCTATTGAAGCGCTTTGCGACGAACAGATAAAAGAATTAAAAATAGATATTTTGCAAAAGGGCACATATGCAATTTTAAACGTACAAAATTACAGCAGTAAATCCGTTTTGAAAACAAATCCAAACCTTCTCACCAATAAAATTGATGTTAAAAATCACGGCTACGGACTTAACAGCGTAAAAAGAATCGTAAAAAAACATGGAGGTAATATTGCTTTTTATGAAGAAAGTAATTATTTTTATGTAAATATTATGATGGATATTCCAAATATACCCAAATAACGACTAATTATACCCAAATTAAATATACCATATAAAAATCTGTTATACTTTTGATAGAAAATTATTGAGGAAGCATATTTATGCAGTATTATCTATCAGAATGTATAACAGATTTTCTTTTGCGAAAGAAAACTATTAGGAATGAGGAAAAGGATATATATGTTTACGGAGTTGAACTTATAATTTCCTCTATAATCAATTTGTTGATTTGCTTAATAATAAGTTTATTGTTTGAGGATTTTGCTAATGGTTTGGTGTTTTTTATATCATTTTCGTCACTAAGAAGATTTACAGGTGGATTTCATTCTAAGTCTTTCTTGAGATGTAATATAATTTTTGCGGTTATAGTTGTTATAGCC
>CAKVBE010000216.1 GCA_934725005.1 uncultured Rickettsiales bacterium
CTATACCAGCGTCCAATGCTTCCTCAAAAGCATACTGAATTAACGGCTTTTCTGCTACTGGCAACATCTCTTTTGGAGTCACTTTTGTTGCCGGTAAAAACCGGGTTCCTAGACCACCAACTGGAAATACTATAGTTCTAACTTTTTTCATAAGAATATGATTGTTATTATAAAATGTAAATATGATTACTATCGTAAAAAACGAAAACCGTTGCTATATGTAACAACGGTTAAGTTTAGAAATCAATACCCTATTATTGCATTATTGAATATGCACAATAGTTCGCCATCATCTCTGAGAGAGAACTGCATTTGGACTGAATCTACAACAACATAATTTCCTTTTATTTCATAGTCCAGCTTTGTTTCATTACCGTTTACATCAACAGCATATATAGCTGGAACATAGGCATTATTATTTTTGAATTCAAAATATGTTTTTACACCATTATCAAAAGTTTTAATTGGTGATAGATCTTGTATATTGCCAGTCATAACATAGTCAAAATTGAGATTTGGATCATTTAAATTTAATTCAAAAATACTTTCTTTACTTTTATTTTTTGTCTCAGTGTATTTCTTTGTTGTATCAGGATAGAAAAACTTTACGGAATATATCAAATCCTCATCAACACCATCCTCGTAATCAGAAGATTTTATTTGAAATTGGTATGTCCTCTTGGTAGTTATAATTGTCATATTTGTATTAACATTAACTTGTAAAGGTCTAATGAACAATCTTTTTCCAATAGGGGTCAATTTCCATGGATATGATTCACCCAACGTTATTATTTCTATTTCTTCATCTTCTGAAAATTCTATAAAAGCCTGGAACCCGTAACAAAATTTTAAGTCGAAAACTTCGTTTGGATTATATATTATTGTTTTCATTCTAGAGTCTATTGTTGTAGGTATTTCCTCGGCTCTTAAGCTAGAACTAAAACCAATAAAAATTAAAAAAATTAAAACAAAAAACATTAATCTATTTTTCATATACGTTTCCCAATCGTTATTTTACTGTTATATCTAAATCTTTATCAATTCTGTATTTTGTTACTTGAAAGCCTAATGGGTTTATTAAAATTTCTTCCTCTGTAGCCTCTAAATTTACAAATGCATATTCTATGTATGCAACGTAATCGTTATATGAAGAAATTTTACCATTGGACTCAATTCTATTTACTCTAAATCTAACGCTAGCACTACTATTTGTTAGGAATATAACTGACTTCAAAACAACTTTCATTTTAGCTGTAGCTTTTAGTCTATTTATAGGACTTGCAGGGTTCTTAGGAGAAACCTTTTCATAAGCTGACCTATAGACACTTGCGCTAGAAAATAATCTTAATTTATTGCAATCTTCTATGTATGTTAATGGATCGTATCCCTCTGTCACACTCAAGAAATTATATATAAAATATCTTTTTAGTGACTCGTTCTTTGTTATTCTACTTTTTTCTATATTTTCAACTATTTGTACATTTCCAGTTTTATCTTCCATCTCAATAACAAACGGTTCAAAAGATTTAGACTCAGTTATTTTCTTTACAAAAAATACTGCAATCACAACTGAAATCAATGCACAAATCGTAAATAATGAAAATAGATTCTTTTGCAAAACAACAATCTGATATTTATTTGAATACCAGTTTCTAGTTAGTTTTGAAGCACCAGATGCCTTTTTTTCCATTAACTTAAATTAAACAATACATCATAATGATGATAAGTATGCAACAACTTTTTTATTTATCAAGCTTTTTATTAAAACGCATAAAATATTTTAAGTATTTTTATCTAAAAATATGGATTCCGGTGAAGCATTAATAATACTGTGACAAAGTATTAAACAATACATCATTTTAAATCAATTTGTATGTCATCTACTTGTAAATATAAATATATGATAAAAAAAATACTAAATTGAATATTTATTTTATATATTTAACTAAAAAACAAAAAATATCAAAATATATTGATTTTGTCAAATTTATTATTACAATCATACGTATTTAAACTTAATTTTGTAAAATGAATAATTTTAATAATCCTTGGAACAATTTTTCGTCTAGTAATAACAATATGAATGGTAATACTGAAGTTACAGATTCTAATTTTTATAAAAATAATCTTAATATAACAAAAATTATAGTAGTTGCGTTATGTATTGTATTCTTTAGTTGGTTGTCAGCAGGGATTTATAAAATTGATGCTCATGAAGAAGCTATTGTTTTATATTTTGGAAAATTTTACAAAGTACAAGGACCTGGTTTGAACTTTGCGATGCCATCACCAATTGGTAAGGTTATTAA
>CAKVBE010000217.1 GCA_934725005.1 uncultured Rickettsiales bacterium
ACTCACAAATTCGAAATTAAGTCTATACAGTTGTGTATAGGTGTTTCGGTTCTATTTGGTTTTATTTTTGTCCAACTGTCTTAATCCTATGGGCTGTACCGACTGGTGTTATCATATTATTATCATGGATATTGAACTTGGATCTGAATCTGTGTCTGGAATCAAACTTGCTCAGAGAATCAATTTATTAAATCCGAATACACAGATAATTTTTATCAGTCAATACCTGCAATATGCATCTTCTGTTTATGAAACAAATCATATTTATTTTGTTTATAAGCAGCAAATGGAAAAATACCTTCCCAAAGCACTTTCTGCTGCCTGTCGTAAATTATCTGATCTTCAACAGAAATATTTTTGTTTTAATTACCAGTCCCGAGATTACCGTCTCCTTCGTTCTGATGTTCTTTTTATGGAGCGAAAGCTTCGAAATACTGAAATACATACTAAATCAAAAATTTACTATTGCCGCGAAAAAATTTCGGTTCTTATTGAACAACTAAAACCTGATTTTTGTATATGCCATAAAAGCTTTGCAGTTAATATAAATGCAATACATACTCTCAGCCATGCAGGTATTGAACTATCCGACGGTACACATCTTCCTGTAAGCCGCAATTGTTACCAGTCAACAAAAGATTCTTTCGCACAATTATTACTAAAAAACGAGGTGCTATGATGTTAGAAAATCTATTAATTACGCTACTCCTTGCTACATATTACACCACTACATCTATATATTGTTTCCTGCAACTTTTTCCCAAACGGATAACTTCCAATGCAAAAAACTACTTTCATGTTATAGTTTCCTTTATTCTGATATGGTCTTTTTTTATGATTAAAGCATATAATCATTCAGCCGAAATGACAACATTCACACAATTAGTTATATTTTTAAACCTTTTTTTCTTATTCAAAGCACCCATTAAACAAAAACTACTGTCTTATTTTATTTATCTTTTTGGAGGTATATTAGCAGAACTTTTATCCGTAAATATTTATATACAACTTTATAATCTGTTTATTCATCAAAATTTATATACTGCATTAAATATTTATTCTCTATGCAGTTTTCATGAAAAGATAATTATACAAATTCTAATTTTTTCTTTTTCTTATCTGTTTTACAAAAAAGTTTTTTCTCTTTTACAAGAATGTATAAATTATTTAAAATTCACCTTACTTTTTATTATCATACTTCCTATTTTTTTACCATTAATTATATCAGAGTTTACACGATTTTATAAATTCAGTAACCTTTTTATTCCGCTTCTTCTATATATTATTTGTTGTTTCATAAGTTATTTATTATTTATACATAGTCTTAATTTATTAGAACAAGAACAGAAGAATTTTAAAAAGAATATCCATAAAATGGAGCTACTGAAAATGCAAATGGAAGTATCGGAAGAAATGAAACAGGAATATATTAAAATTCGCAAATGGAATCACGATATAGAAAATCATCTAATTTCTTTGGCTTATCTTGCAGATACAAAGAAAATGGATGAAGCAGAAAAGTACTGTAATTCTGTATTACTCGATAACATACATCTCAATGATCATACATTTGTTAATAAAACAGTCCATCAGGAGGATAATACATTATGATTTCTAAACAAAAAATATTTTTTCTTATTTCTTTAGCATTTTTTCAAATTTTTTATCTTTTAGCCCATTATTCAGGAAAATATTTGAATCTTTTTTTCTTGCTGACCTGCTTGACTGCAATCATTGTATGTCATAATTTATATCAACTCCTAATACAACTTTTTACCGGAGAAAAGACAAAAACAGAACTTAATCTGTTAGAAAAACAATATTCTTTATCTAACGAACATCTACTATTAATGAAACAGCAAAAAGACAATACTCTTAAAACTCAACAACAATTTATCAAAAAGCTTCAAACAATACAAAATCTTCTGCACACAAATGATTTTGAAAATGCACACAAACTTATCTGCGAAACTCTTGAATCTTTCCAGCATGATCGCTTTTATCCTTATTGTGAAGACAATCTTATTCTTGCCATTCTGGAATCTAAGCGAACGTTCGCTCAATATTTAGGAATCCAGGTAGACTATAAGATTTTTCTTCCTGAAAAATCAATCATTCAGTCTTCAGATTTAAGTAGTGTTCTATTTAACATAATGGATAATGCCATTGAAGCATGTAATTCTTCTGGATCTTCGGAAACGCATATTTCCCTAATCTTGAAAACTTCTAAAGGTTTCCTTTCTATCCTAGTTAGAAACAGTAAAAACCCTCAAACAAAATTTAGCCACACTACTACAAAAAAAGATTCC
>CAKVBE010000218.1 GCA_934725005.1 uncultured Rickettsiales bacterium
AGCGATAAAGAAAAGCTGTATCTCAGACTGCTTCTGGTAACTGATTTCGTCTGCGGCATGACTGATAGTTATGCTAAAAGGCTTTATCAGGAGTTGAGTGGGATTGAGTGATGGAGGAACTTATTATGTTAATTGATGAAATTATTAATTTTTGCGACGCTGACTATGATTCAATAGAATGTAATTGTGATGATTGCAGCAATGCTACAATATGCAACCACAACTGTAAAAAATGTCTTGACGACATACATTTTCATAATAATCAGTTACGATCTGATTATAGCTGTAGAAAATTACTCGACTATTACGTATGTAGATATTCATATAAATATTGCTCGGAAATAAGGTATGCTCTTCAAGAAATTGATCTTGATAGATATAGGGATTTTAGTATATTATCGTTGGGATGCGGTGGAGCTGCTGATTTAATGGCTTTTGATGAAGTGTGTAGTGCAAAAATAAATGAATATTATGGTATAGATATAAATGCATACTGGGATACTATCCATGAACAAATACAACGTTCTTCGGGCTATAATGTGAATTTTTCAACTAATGTAGATGTTTTGTATTATTTGCAAACAAATAATATAATGAATTATAATGTGATTATAATTGAATATCTCATATCTTTTTTCTATAAAGAAATTGGGGAAATGGGCATAAGTCAATTTTTTGATGATATTATTGAGAGCATTGTTTCGAATAAGAGGCATGATACACCAATGCTGATAATAATTAATGACGTTGATAGTTGCTATACCGGCAGAGATACTGTTGATATGCTCATTGACAAATTAAATAATTTGGAGTATAATTTTACATATAGTAAAAAAAGATTTTCACCGTCGAGTTATTATAGTGACTCTGAACAGTATGATACGAATGAAAACTTTTATGTTATAGACTATGACTTCCAACAAAAATATTGTGTAGCGAAAACGTGTAACAGTGCACAATTAATAATTGAGGTGGAATAATTAAATGATAATCAGTGCAAGCCGCAGGACAGATATTCCTGCTTTTTATTCTGATTGGTTTTTCAATAGAATAAAAGAAGGATATGTTCTTGTTCGGAACCCCATGAATATACATCAGGTTAGTAAAATAAAACTTTCCCCGGACGTTGTGGATTGTATTGTGTTTTGGACAAAAAATCCTAAACCTATGCTTGATAAACTTGACGAATTGAAAGATTATAGATATTATTTTCAGTTTACCTTGAATTCTTATTCTAATGATATTGAACCGAATGTTCCATCTAAAAGTGAAGAAATAATTAATACTTTCAAGCAATTGTCTGATTTAATCGGTCGTGATAGAGTGATTTGGAGATATGATCCGATTATTCTAAGTGAAAAATATACAGTACAATACCATATTAAGTATTTTGAGAAGCTTTCTCAAATTTTAAATGGAAGTTTTAATAAATGCGTTATAAGCTTTGTAGATTTTTATAAAAAGAATGCTCGTACTTTAAATGAGAGTAAGATAAATGAACCTGTAAAAGAAGAAATAAATCTTATTGCAAAAGCATTTAGTGAAATATCAAAAAAATATGATTTTGAAATCAATACTTGCGCAGAGAGCATTGATCTTTCTTCATATGGGATAAATCACGGTAAGTGTATTGATGACAAATTGATAGAACAACTTTGCGGCTGTAGGATTTCAGCAAACAAAGATAAAAATCAGCGTGATATTTGTGGTTGTATAGAGAGTATTGACATTGGTCTGTATAATACTTGTATGCATAAGTGTAAGTATTGTTATGCCAATTATAGCTTAAAAACAGTTGATGATAATTATGCAAAATACAATCCAAATTCACCATTGTTATGCAGTGAATTATTAATTGAAGATAAAATAATTGAAAGAAACGTTAAATCTTTAATAGATGATCAGTTAACAATGTGGTAATAATTTGACGCTTTCATTCTCTATCATTGCTTTTAAGAAAAATGTTTTTTCATTTATAACACAAACGCTTAAACAATTCATCTATTTCATAGTCACAACACATATTGGTGATACTAAATGGATATTCACCTGAAAAAGCCCGTATTTACGGGCTTTTTTGATGTTTAGAAAACGAAAAATTTTAATGTAAAACCGTGGATGCTTTTCACCGGTTTTCACGAAAAAAAGGGAGTCGAACCCTACACAACAAAAAATATCGAACATAACGGCAGACTTTGAGCAGATTTTGCTCTGAGCCTGCTGATTTGTTCTGAAAAAATATTCACAAAGTTTTAAAGGCTGTTTTGTATATTGTCACGAATTTAAGTGACGATGATAG
>CAKVBE010000219.1 GCA_934725005.1 uncultured Rickettsiales bacterium
AAATTGATAAAAAATCAAGGAAAAAATTTAAAATCAGATATTGTTCAAATGGCACACCATGGTCAAAATGGGGCTACAGAAGAATTATATAAAATAGTAAAACCTGAAATTTGTTTATGGCCAACACCAGATTGGTTATGGAAAAATGATATAAATGGAACAGAAGACTCAGGTCCTTGGAAAACAAAAGAAACAAGAGAGTGGATGGAAAAATTAAAAGTAAAACAACATTATATAGAAAAAGATGGAACAGCGAAAATAAAGATATTTTAAGGGGAGAGGAGTTTTCGGTGGAAGAGAATAAATTAAATATATATAATAGTAATATAATAAAATGGTATCCATTTGAGAAAGAAAAAAATATTTTACAAATAGGTGAAAAAATAAGTATTATAGATGATCAACAGAAAATAAAGCAAGTAGAAAAAATAGATGAAATAAAAGACAATAGTAAATATGATTATATAATTATTTATGGATATGAAAAATATTTTGATTTAATATCTCAAATTGTAAAATTTTTATCTTTAGAAGGAAAAATTTTAATTATAGGAGAAAATGCTACAGGAATTAATAATTGGAGTAAATGTGAAACAAAAGAAAAAAACAACTCATTAAAAGTAGAAAAAAATGATGAAAAATCAAAAACAATAGAACATATAAAAAAAGAACTAAAAGAAAATAATATAAAAAATATAAATACATATTATGTTTTTCCAAATTATAAAGAAACAGAATTAATAGTAAACGAAAACTTTAATATAAATGATAGTCAAATTGAAAAATATAATCAAGCAATTTCAGAAGATGAGATTAAGTTGTTTGATGAAATTAAAGTATTAAAATATATAGTAACAAATGAAAAAGAATTGATAAAATTTTTTGCTAATTCTTATATTATTGAAGCATCAAATGCAGAAGTAAATAAAGGATTCAAATATATATCATTTAATAATTGTAGAAAACAAGAATATCAATTAATGACAATCATCAAAGATGATGTTGTTGAAAAATTACCTGTTAATTCAAAAGCAATTAGTCATATAAATGGAATGGCAAATATTATAAATGATTTAAAAAAATCAGATATAGAAATTCTTGATTATGTAGAAAATGGAAAATTATATAGTAAGTTGATAAAAAATGAAAAAACATTAGATTTAATTTTAGATGAAAATTATAAGGATTTTGAAAAAATAAAAGAAATATTAAATAAATTAAGAACATTATTATTAAGAAATTCTCAAAAGTACGAAATATGTAAAAACAAAGTAAAAATCCAAGAAAAAGAAGAACTTTTGAAAAAATTAAATTATTTACCAAAAGCATATTGGGATATGATTCCTAAAAATTGTTTTTATATTAATGAAAAATTTGTATTCTTTGATCAAGAATGGGAAAAAGAATATTTACCAGTTGAATTTATAATTTATCGTTCAGTAATAAATTCTTATGATTTAGTAAGAAAAATAAATGTAGAAAAATTGCTAGAAGAGTTAGGAATATTAGAATTCAAAAATTGTTTTGAAAAAATAGATAAAAAATTAAGAGATGAAATAATAGAAAAAGACATATTTGATAAAATGTATTGCAAAAAAATAACAAGTATAGATAATTTAATAAATGATAAAAAAATAGCAGAAAGTTGTTTAAAAGATGCAAATGAAGATAATAAGAAAAAACAAGAATATATAGAACAATTAGAAGAAGATAATAGAAGAAAACAAGAATATATAATATCTCTTGAAGAACAAAACAAAAATAATAGAGAATATATAAAAAAATTAGAAAATAAAAGAAGAGTATTTTGGAAGAGGTAGAAAAATGGATATAAATAAGATATTACCCCAAGGTTCAAAACGTAGAGAATTTGCAAAAAAAGTATATGCAAGAATTTTTGGAGAATACACAGAAGAAGAAAAAACCTATAAAAAATGGATAGATAAGAATGAGCCAAATAAAGAAGATCTTGCAAAACAAAAAAATACGAAATTTGATATTAATCCTAAAATAAGTATTGTTGTACCTGTATATAATACACCAGAAAACTTTTTCGCAGAATTAGTACAAAGTTTGCAAAATCAAACATATTCAAATTGGGAGTTATGCTTAGCTGATGGTTCACCAGAACCAATAAAATATATGCAAGAATATCCAAAAAAAGATAGTAGAATTAAATATAAAATAATAGGAGAAAATAAAGGAATTTCTGGTAATACAAATGAAGCACTAACACTTGCAACAGGTGATTAT
>CAKVBE010000220.1 GCA_934725005.1 uncultured Rickettsiales bacterium
CTTTGTGTACTGACAACTAATCATGAACTTATTCCATAAAGTGTTCAGCAACGGCTGGTCAACACTTGATAAGTTAGATAGCTCTCTGTTCATATCAGTAATGTATTCTCTTTGGTAGACGCCGATGTTATAGTCTTCTTTTATTTTGTCTTTTTTTATTGCGCTTTTCGTATTGTTTCTTTTGTTCCCTTTTTCAGCTACTTTTGACCTGTTTGTTGTACTTTTTATATTATTTCCATTTTCAAATAGGCCATCAGCGATTTTATCCAGTTCTCTTTTCAAAATTCCTCCAAGTACATAAAACTCATTCTCAACTTTACTACACCTATTAATTTTCTCTTCTATTTTTAATTCAACTTTTTTAAATTTCTCAATGCCAACAACATCTTTAGAGACAAAAGATTTATTTGTATCTTTAGTTTCCAAGAATTTTTTGGATTTTGTTTCATTTTGGATAATGTCTCTTTCTTTTAGCGGCATTTGATGTGCTTGTTTAATTTTCGTTCTCTTAAATTTTGTATTTTGTTTTACTGTAATTTTGTTATTTCTTATTTTTATTATTGTTCTTTTAAGAAAGAAATATGTTTTTGTTATAGCTTCAATGCAAGCAACAATGTTCACAAAATACCAATAGCTTTATTGATTCTATTAAAATTAAAACTGATTTTATTTTCTTGCTTTCTTTTGATTGGCTTTTTTCTTATTTGGATTTTCTTTGGCCTTCTATTTTTGTTTTTAATTTCTTATCTATTTAGAATTCCACCATTTGAAGAATTATTGTCTTCATTATCATCTTCTTTCTTATCTTTAACCATTTTCCTATTGTTATATAATTGATGTAAATGGTATTATATCGATTTTTATTCAGGTGTTAACAATATTATATTGAAGTTAATGTATCTTGAAGCTTTTTTTAAATCCTTCCCTGCTTTGCGGGGAAGTGCCCTGAAAGGGCGATGGGGTGCTTGTATATTGTGTAAACTATTATTTTTTAATTTAATTCTTGATTTGTTTTTAATTTTAGCTCCCCTTTTGTCCTTCGGACATTTTCCCCTCAAGGAGGGGAAAGATTTTAATAATAATTTTGTATCAAGAAGTTTTTTCACCACCACACCCCTCACCCTTGAATAAAATTTATCACACTATATAATTAATTCAAACATACTAATAGTGTTTAATAGGAAATTATGCTTAAAACAACTAAAAAATATGAAACTAACACAGTTGATACTACTGTAAATAATAACAAAAACAACAATGTTAAAAATAATGTCAAAAGTAGTATTGAAACCAACATTGAAAATAATATTAACTACAACACACAAGACAACAATACCAACAACGTTATAGCCGATACAAACAACACAGTTAACACTACTGTAACCCAACAAATTACTGAAACTAATGAACCAACCCCACCAACAACCCAAATTAACAAAACATCTTCTTTTGTAATCAATAAATCTTTTGTAATTCACAAAACATCTTCTTTTGTTCTTTCTAAGTATATGGATGTATTTAATTCATTTATTGATTATGATAATAAATCTTTTGAATTAAATGTTTTATTAAATAAATGTGTTTATGATTTTAATTATAAGTACTTATTTGAGTATTTAGTTTATAATATTAAATCAACATTCTTATTTGCTAAAGATACAATGTATTTAATGTTTTTATTAAATAAAAACATGAATATAGTATTTAAGTATTTAATAAATTCTTTATTATTTATTGGATTATTCTTTATACTTTTACTTGTATTGAGTATATTAACTTTAGTTTATATGGTAATTGGTATAGTATCATGTACACTATTTATAATTACATTTCCATTTAAACTTATACATAAACTCTTATTAAAGAATAAGAAAGATGATGAAGAAGATGATGATGAAGATAGTAATGGAAACAATAACAAAAATAATAAAGAAAGTATAAACAAAAATAATAAAAATAAAAAGTTCTTTTTATTTTTTAGAAGAAAGAATAAGAATAATAATAGTAATAATAGAAATAACAACAATAACAACAATAACAACAATAACAGTAAGAACAAGAACGATAACAATAAAAATAAAAATAATAACAATAAAAATAACAATAATAATAGAAACAAGAACAATAGTAAAAGAAATATTGAACAAGAGATAATACTTAATATTACTGAAAATGAAAAAGGTAAAAAATTATCTAGAATAAAAACAATAATTTTAAAACTACTTAATAAAGTAAGTATAATATTTA
>CAKVBE010000221.1 GCA_934725005.1 uncultured Rickettsiales bacterium
GTTTTTGTACTTCCACAATTAGGTAAAAAGGCTGAATTGGTATGTATTCCAACAACTTCAGGTACAGGTTCAGAAGTAACACCATTCACAATTATAACAGATGAAGATACAGGAAACAAATATGCTTTGGCAGACTATACATTTACACCAAATATGGCTATTGTTGATCCAGATTTAGCTCAAACGATGCCAAAAGGTTTAGCAGCAGCTTCTGGTTTTGATAGTTTAGTTCATGCTATTGAAGCATATGTATCAGTAATGGCAAGTCCATTTACAGACGGTATAGCTCTACAAGCTATAAAAATGATATTTACAAATTTAGTAAAATCTGTAAATGATGGTGATTTTGAATCAAGAGAACAGATGCATTATGCAGCAAATTTAGCTGGTATGGCATTCTCTAATGCGTTCTTGGGAATTTGTCATTCATTGGCTCATAAATTGGGTGCTAGATTCCATATTCCTCATGGTATTGCAAATGCTTATTGTTTCTCACAAGTAATTAAATTCAATGCTAGTGAAAAACCAACAAAACAAGGAACATTTGCTCAATATAAATATCCAAAAGCTGGTGAAAGATATGCAGAAATTGCTGATTTCATGGGATTTGGTGGAAAAACCGTTGCTGAAAAAGTTGATAATCTCGTAAAGAAGATTGAAGAATTAAAAGCAAATATTGGAATTGCTCCATCAATCAAAGCTGATCCAAAATGTAAATTTACAGAAGAAGAATTTATGAATAGCTTGGATCAATTATCTGAAATGGCATTTGATGATCAATGTACTGGTTCAAATCCAAGGTATCCATTGATAAGCGAAATGAAACAATTATACATTAAAGCTTACAATGGCGATCTAGATGTAAATTTCTAAAATAAAACATAATCAGTAAAATAGGTATTTAATTAACTGAATACCTATTTTCTAAAGTTTTTAAAATTTAGAAAATGCAATTAAGATTATTCATTATTTTTCATAAAGCATATGGAACCATTGGAAATAGAAGTTAAAGTCAAAATAGATAACATAAATGATATTGAAGATATTTTGAAAAATAAGATACATGCTAATTTTATCAAAGAAAAAAGACAAGTTGATACATATTATAAGCATCCAGTCAAAGATGAATTAAAAGATAGAAAAACGTATTTAAGAGTAAGAGAAGAAAAAGACGGCAAGTATATTGCTATGCATTACAGAAATGACAATAAAGATTGGGTTGAATTGGAAAGCAGTATAGAAAAGCCTGAGATTTTTAAACAAATTTTTAATAATCTTGGTTTTGAAATTGATGTTATTGTTGATAAGACAAGAAAGGTTTATAAAAAAGATGATACAGAGTTTGAGATTGATTATGTTGATGGATTGGGATATTTTCTTGAGATAGAATCTGATACAAAAGAAAATTTAAATAAATACATAAAATTGTTTGGTTTAGCTAAAAAGCAGATAGATGAATTTGATAATATTTCTTATGCAGATATGATTAAAATGGTAAATTAAAGTAGTAAAAAGAGTTTAAAAAATATTAAATATAGTAATAGATTTTGATTTTTTCGTTGCAAATTGGTTTAGCATTATTTTCAATATTAACTTATTTATATTTAAAATCAGGAAAAATATAATAAGATTATTCAGTCAATCCTTGTAAATTGTTGATAAAAAACCTGAGAATTTTATAAATCACAAAAAATTAAATAACGTCAAACCTAACTCAATATCTATAAGTTTTTCAATTATTTCAGAGATTTAAAATTGAATTCAAAGTGACAGTCTTTAATTAGTTATGATTCTGTCAATTGAATTTTGTTTTGAGAATAAAAATTTTAATGAAACATTATTTTTTTGAGATAAATTAAAATAAAAACTATACAAGTTCTTTATATTTTATACAACTATGCTTGTTCGCTGGATGTAATACCAAACTAACTTCAATCAATTCAAGTTCAGTTATTATCCTTATATTACCACTATAATAATATTTTTTGGCAATATATCCTATGCTTAGCCCATAATATTCGTTACTGAAAATTAAATCAATCAATTTTTTTTCACTAGTATTTATTATCCCTTCAACATATAGTCCTATCTCATCTTGAACTGTACTTGTAATAAAACCAATCTCTTTACATAAATCATGTTCATATAATAACTTAATGTTCTCTTTAGTGTTTTTCAAAAAAGACAATGGGAGAATTATATCATCAAAATAATCTTTTGTGTTAAAAAC
>CAKVBE010000222.1 GCA_934725005.1 uncultured Rickettsiales bacterium
TTTTAGTGTTTTTAGCTCAGCTTTGTGAGTTCTTAAATTTCCTATATATAAGTCATCTTGTAATATTCTTGAAACCATACCCATGTCCCAAACTCTTTTTACTATTTTTTTGTATGTCTTTCCTTTTTCTTTTAGTAATTTTTCTATGTTTTCTGAAGGAGTAGGAAAATTATATTTATGATTTAATTCATAACATACTTTTCTTATTCCAAGTCCTTGTTCATACAAGTTAAAAATAGTTTCTATGCAAGGTCTTAAATCTTCATCAACTATCAATACACCTTTATTGATTTTGTCTTTTATATATCCATACTTAAATCCTTGTATTAAAATTCCACTTTTTTGTCTAACATTCATTCCAGTTTTTACTTTTTTGGATAAGTCTTTTATATATCTTTCATTCCACCAAGTTGATAAACCAACTAAATCGTCGTCATCTTCAAGCAAATTAAAATTTCTTCCCATTTCTTGAATAAGTAAAAGATTTACATTATGTGTTTTCCACTCATCAAGTAACATTTGTGTTATACCGTTTTTACGACCTATTCTTGATAAGTCTTTTGCTATAATACAATTAGCTTTTCCTTTTCGTATATCTTCCAACATTCTATTGAATTGTGGTCTATCTTCAACTGCTATAAAGCCAGATACATTATCATCTATATATATTTTTGTAATTTCTATGTTTTTCTCTGTTGCAAATTCTTTTATTAATGCTATTTGTGATTCAATACTAGAATATCTTGAACCGTCATCTTTGCTTAGTCTAGCATATCCTACGCCTTTTTCCATTATAACCACCTTTCAAAAAATAGTGTGCTTTATCACACACTATTTTTATACTGCTATTCTATTTGTTACTAATTGAAGTATTGTTTTTACTGTTTGTTTTACTTCTTTTTTGCCAGATACAAATATTACAACATTTTTATTACTATTTTTTATTGTGTTTAATTTGTTATGTATTTTTTCGTCATCTCTTTCTTGTTCACTAATAAATATCTGAGTAACATCTTCATTTGATATTTGCTTTTTTAAAATTTTCATCAATTTTCCTCCTGTCTAATATTATGTTTTTTATTTTTTTATATGTTATTTATTGATAAAAAGCTTAAAAGTGGTTATAATTATATTGTAAGTATGATAATCGCTTTTAAGCTTTTATTGTATTTTAATTAGCTGATTATTCCAGTAATCAGCTATTTTTTTCTTACTTTTTAAACTATTATATAAAGTTTCTACTCCATTGTACATATATTTTGAAGTTTTATGTAAATTATCACGATATTATACTCTGAGTCCTTTTATTTTATATAAATATAGTTTTATAGATTTTGTTTTAAGTTTTATCTAAACCTATTCTGATTTATTACTTGATACAATCATAAATTTTCAATGTGCTTTCATCCAAAAATCCAGATATGTCAGGATAAAGACTTTGTATTTTATCTATGTTATATCCCATTTTCTCTAGTTGTTCTTTATTTAATTGCTCACTGGTTTCTAATTTAAAACCAATAAATTCTCTATTTTTTCCTCTATATGGAATTGTTATAGTTGTTGTATTCTCATTATCTGTAATAATATGGTTTCTATCTTTAAAACCTTGTAAAACCTTTCCATAATTAAATCCAAACCATTCTATTTTTTGTTTAAATTTGGTTGGAAATATATAATATATGCCATCTTCATACATTCCAAACATTTCAGATTTTCCCTGTTGACTTATTATTTCTGTTGCATCAATATCTTTTTCATGCGTTTTCATCAAATTTCTTGTTTCAAATTTCCCTAAATTTGATAAAATATATTCTGACATATAACTGTAAGCATTATCAATTATGTCTCTATTTTTTGTTCTTGTTATATTGTCAATTATCTCCTCTGCCATTTTTAAAGACGATTTTACATCTGTTTTAAAAAACATATTACCAATAAAAGCATCAGCTAGAGTAACTAACGATATATATGACAGTTGTGCATAATTTATATTTTTACACCTTTGTCTTATTTGATTTTTTATATTCTCTAACATTTTTTTTACTTGTTGGTATTCATCTTTAGCATGTTCATTTATAATCTTTTTTAAAAAGAGATTTCCTGCTATGCCATAATTTTTTTGAGTAAAACCATACATGCTTGATGCTGCCATTTCGTCTTCTATTGGTTTTCCATATATTTCTAAAACTCTAGTTCTAACTCCATCTTGAGAATTATCATTACTTAATGG
>CAKVBE010000223.1 GCA_934725005.1 uncultured Rickettsiales bacterium
AAGAAGCCTCTGCTTCATCTATAAATTCTATTCGATATAGTTCATCTTCGTTATGATCATCATAATTGTATTCATCATAATCATCTTCATCTTCATTATCATTATCTTCATCATCATAGTTATCTTCATCATCATAATTACCTTCATCTTCATTATCATTATCTTCATCATCATAATCAGTATCTTTATTGTCACTAAAGATATTTATATCGTCACCGACACCATCATCATCGTTGTTATTCTCTGTATCATTACTGTTAATCTCGGTTGTTTTACTATTTTTCTCTTCTGTAAGTGATTTACTATCGGTATTAAGAGAGCATTTCTTCTTCTTCTTTTTCTTTTCATTTTTATTTTTTCTTCTTTTTTCTGTAATTTTATTTGCAATCACAAATCGTCTAAGTTTAAAACCTTTTCTAGAAAGATCTTCTCTATACTCAACAACTTTATTCAATTCTTCTTCCAAAACTTCTTCTTTAATATCACTACTACCTTTATATTCCTCAAAAAGGCCCTCCATCAATGTTACATAATCAAATATTGCCTCATATGAAATATCGTCTCTTTTCCTCCCTGATTTACTAAAATAAAAATTATCTACTACAATTTTAAATTCATCATACTCTGGAGAATCCGCTTTATCCCAATGAAAGATAAAACCAACTGGTGTTGGAACACCATTTTTATATTTAATAAAACTTATAACACTTTTGTTTATTTCATTACCTTTATCTGAAGCTAATATTCTTTTTTCTGTAGCATCAATTATATCTAAAACTGGTTTACTTGTCATCCCATTCTTGGTATTGAATTCCTCAACTTGTTGTTCACAATCATTCAATATCTTTCTTAAATCTTCCTCTTCGATATCTTTATAACCAGATTCTCTAAATTTTGTAAAAGCATTTTCCATTAATCCAAGATAATTTACTACTGCCTCATAAGAAAAATCGTTTCTTTTTTTTATTTTCCATTTATCGTAATAGAGTCTATCTATTTTAATTTTGAGATCGTCATACTTCTTAGAACCTATTTCATCATTATTAAATGTATAATTTAATAGTTTTGGAACACCGCGTTCATTATATCTAATAAAGCTTGTAACATCTTTATTTAGTTTGTGATATCTAAGCTTGTCTTTCACTCTTCTGTCATTAGTTTTAAATGCTGTTAAAATTTCTTCGTCAACAATTTCTCCTTTATTTTGTTTAACCTCATCTAATATCGCTTTTAAATCAACTCCTTTGACATCTTCATAACCAGATTCTCTAAATTTTGTAAAAGCATTTTCCATAAGTGATATGTATTCGAACATGGCAGCATACGAGTAATCACTTCTTTTTCTTACTCTCCATTTATCGTAATAGAGTCTATCTATTTTAATTTTGAGATCGTCATACTTCTCAGAACCTCCTTCATCATTTGTAAAATTAAAATCTATTACTTTTGGAACACCTTTGTTATATTCAATGAAACTTTTTATGTTTTTGTTTAACTTGTAGCTCCTAAACAAAGCTACATTTTTTCTTACTTTTTTAACTGCTTTTGAAATAAAACTATACACTTGTTTTTTTTCCTTGATTACTTTTTTCTTTGCATGCATTACACCTTTCAATAATTCTATTAAATATTCCTCTTCGAGATCTTTGTAACCAGATTCTCTAAATTCTATAAAAGCAGAGTTCATAAATGAATTATATTCAAGCATAGCGCTGTACGAAAAATCATTTCTGCTTCTAATCTTCCATTTATTATAAAACAAATCATCCATTTTAATTTTAAGTTCATTATACTTAGGAGAACCTTCTTCATCATTTCTAAAATTAAAATAGATTGGTTTTGGAACATTATCTTCAAATTTCACAAAAATATTTTCCTCTCGAATAACATCTGCTCGACAAATTTTTAAATTTACTATCAATACCAACAACAATATAATTGATAGTATAAACAATTTTTTAAACCTCACAAATCCTCTGAAACATTGGTAAAAGTAAATCATTGTGTCATATTAATTTTAATACATTAATTTTCAACGCGTAATTTTATATGTATTTTTTTGTAACAATATTTAATGTACTTTGATAAATCTTGTTAAAAACAGTTTAATCAAATATAAAAAGGTCTTTTGTTATATTTATAACAAAAGACTTATTTGTTTACTAACTATAGAATATATATTATG
>CAKVBE010000224.1 GCA_934725005.1 uncultured Rickettsiales bacterium
GTTTTTTAGACATAGTCTTCACATCAACGTGTTCGGTACCCTTGAAAGACGAAGGCTTTTTATCAACAAATAAATTCGGATCAAATGCGCCCTGACTACCCTCTTCGATATTTATCTGACCTGCAACCTTACTTATGCTTTCTGGTAGATCATCAACGGGAAATCTTGTTATTTTTGAAATACCACTCTTTCCATTTATTACACCATTCCATGAACTGTTAACATCATTTCCCAACGGGTTCACCGTACCCAACCCCGTAATAACAACACGTCTACCTTGCATAAAAAATATCCCAATAATTTAAAACTACTTATAGAAAAATAAAGAAAAAATTAAATATATAAATATATTTAATTTTTAAGAAAACTATTTAACGTTACTTTCAATGTATGCAACAGCATCACCAACTGTCTTAATCTTTTCTGCTGCCTCATCAGGAACTTCTATTCCGAATTCTTCTTCCAAATTCATAACGAATTCTACTTGATCCAAACTATCTCCCCCCAAATCATCTAAGAATGATGCTTCTGGAACTACTTTTGATTCTTCACAACCGAAATTATCTACAACCATTGATTTAACTTTTTCAAAAATTTCTTGATTCATTTTTAAATAAAATTGTTAGTATTATAATAAATTATCATAAAAATCTTCTTAGAAGTTTATAATGATTAAAATAAATATCAAGTACGTTTTAATTCATAGATGCTTATAATAACTTGAAGCTACTTAGTCCTCTCAGAATACAATTTATCAAAATCAACATAATTGAGCATTAATGGCGGAAAGTTGCCAGACATTGTTACATTTGAAATAACATTTCTCGCAAATGGAAATAATAGATATGGGCAATCAATATATAATGCTTGTTCAACAAGACTTTCTGAAATATTCTTTAATTCAAACAATCCAGCATGTACTAGTTTTAATGAGTAAACCACTCCGCTATTGCTTTTTGCCTCTGTATCAACTACTATTTCAACTTCATAAACAGAATTATCAATTTGTGTTACATTAATACCGATATTAACATTAACTTCAGGCGATATTTCATCTTTTGAATAAACAATCGGAGCTCTTGGATTTTTAAAAGATAAATCTTTTACATAAGAATTAATCATCAAAACTTCAGCTCCAGTTTTTACGCTTTTCATAATAAATACTTTTTTATAAAATTAATAACTTGTGGTGTTTAATCACTTAAACACCAAATTTTAAAACTCTATTTTAAATTCGTTGCTTTTCATGAAACTGATATTGTTCACATTGCATACGTTTTTTAAGTCCTCAACAACACTAATTAAATCAGTATCACAATAAACATTAATATTATCTATAATCTCTTTAATAGAAATATTTTTATCAGATTTATATTTTCTAACTTCTGCAAGAATATTTTTTGCTACTTCACCAATTTTTTCAGCATCAAAATCATTTACAAAATCATTAAATTTTGGCCAAGTACCACGTGCTGAAATAGATTTATTTTTACTAAATTCATTTTCATAAATACATGAATATATCTCATCACAAATTGTTGGTACAAACGGTGCAAACATTTTTAAAATTGCGTTAAATACATAGTAAATAGTTCTAACACCACTCTGTTGCGATTTATTTATAACATCAACTTCAGTATCACTTAACTCTTTATCTTGATATTTAAAACCTGTAGCACCGTAGCATCTTATTTTTGCTATTTCTAAATAATTATCACAAAAATCGTTCCAAAATAAATCTTCAATCAACTCAAGAGCTTTACTATAATCGAATTTTTCAAATGATTTTGTAACATTTTCCATTGCAGTTCTTGTTTTTGAAATTATCCACTTATCTATAGTTTCAAAAATCAAACCATTTTTAATATCATCAACTGGTGTTAAAATTTCATTATTCAATTTATCAAAATTTAATTCTGCAAATTTTGCCGAATTGAACAATTTTGTAATTAGTTTTTGACCTTTAGAAATAGTATCTTCTGAATATGGTGTATCATAACCTAAATTAGCAGAACCAGCCCAATATCTTATTGCATCAGCGCCAAATCTTTCAACAGCCTTTATTGGATCAACACCATTTCCTTTTGATTTTGACATCTTAGTTCCATCTGAAGCTAAGCAATGTCCATTAACAAAAATACTTTTCCAAGGGATTGTATTCTCATGATATAAAGCTTTTGTT
>CAKVBE010000225.1 GCA_934725005.1 uncultured Rickettsiales bacterium
TTTTATATATAGCGTCTTTCTTGTTTTTGCTAGCTTTGGCTGGTATAGGTATATCAATTTCTATACTTTGTGAAACACAACAACAGGCAATTTTAGGAGTATTTTTGTTTTTGACACCGGCATTTTTGTTGTCAGGTCAAATGACACCTGTTGAAAATATGCCATATATAATGCAAAAAATTTGTATGGTTAATCCACTAACTTACTTTTTTGTTTTAACTAAAGGCATTTTTTTGAAAGATATAAGTTTATTGTATATAGTACAAAATTTAATTCCTCTTGTGATTATAGCTATTATTACAATAACATTTAGTATATGGTTTTTTGACAAAAAAATAGAATAGTCCGTATGACCATGTTTTGATTATTTTGAACGTTTTATTGTAAATGTATTTGTAGTAATTTACTAGATATTTTAAACTTGGTGTTGATTCTAAGTCAACACCATGTGTTATATCTAAATTTACTCAGAAAATAGTGCTAATTTTTTTAGTTCTTTATCTTTTTCGAGCCAATTTAAATATTCCAACACAAATTCATTTTCATATGATTTTCTTTTTTTCTTATTTTTGTCTATCTCATATATAATATTTCTTCTTTTTTCTAATAAAGCAGATTCGTCGCTTGGTTTAATTGGTAATTTTGGTTGTCCACCTCCGCCAATGCAACCACCTAAGCAATTCATTACTTCTATATATTGATATTTGTTTGGATTTTCCTTTAATTCTTCCAAAATTTTTTCGATATTTTTTGCGCCAGCAACTATAGCAATACTTAAATTAAATTTTCCAATTTTTATATTTGCTGTCTTATAACCACATTCATCTGTTCTAACTTCTTGTAGGTTTATTGTTTCTATCTCGTCATTAGTAATTTTTTTATAAGCTGTTCTTATAGCTGATTCCATAACACCACCAGAAGTACCGAATATAGCTCCACCACCAGTATATTCACCCAACTCATCAGCGTCGCTTTCTTCTAGATTATTTAAATCAATGTTTGACTCTTTTAACAATTGACCTAATTCTCTTACTGTTAATACATAGTCGATAGCTTTCAAATTTCCTAACTTTGTAGTGTCAAGGTTTGCCTCGTGTTTTTTTGATGTACATGGCATAATTGAAACAACAATTATGTTTTTTACATCAATGTTATTTTTTTTGGCCCACCATGTTTTGTAAGCTATTCCAGCGTGAATTACTGGTGATCTAGCGGTTGTTAAATTGTTTTTCAATTCTGGATGATATTTTTTTACGTACTCTACCCATGAAGGACAACAAGCAGTAAACATTGGCAAATTTTCATTTTCCTTCAGTCTTTCAATTAATTCATCAGCTTCTACTATTGTTGTTATATCAGCACCAAAATTTACATCAAATATCTTATTAAAACCAAGCAATCTATAAGCTGTATTTAGCTTTTTTTCTATATTTACGTTATGTTCCATTTTAAATATTTCTCCTATTGATGTCCTAACAGCCGGTGCGGATTGAACTATAACAATTTTTGTTTTGTCTTTCAAAATGTTTTTAACATCTTCAATATTATTTTGTTCTTTGATACAATTTATTGGGCAAACAAGAGTACATTGACCACAATATACACAAGGATTTTCTTCCGAAAAATCGATATATCTTTCTTTTCCTTCACCTTTTACTGATAAGTGTGACACGCAATTTTTACTGCATCTTTGTACACATTTCGTGCATTTTATACATTTACTTGAATCAAACTCTATTGAGCAAGACATTTTGTGTAAATTATTTTCCATGTTTTTCGTATTTTAGAAAAAATATTAATTATTATTAGCATACTTATGAAAAAATTATTTTCAATGTGTGTATGATAGTTATCAGATATTTGTTTAAATTTATTTATTTTATGAATTTAGACATTTTTTCTACACAGTACATTTATTAATTTTTTCATATCATCTGGTAATTCTGTTTCAAAATGCATTTTTTCCTTTGTTATAGGATGATAAAAGTCTATTGTTTTTGAATGCAAAGCTTGTCTTGGAAAATTTTCAATAAATTCTTGATTTTCGAGTATGCCACTTTTTATTTTTTTTCCCTTGAAACCGTATAGTTGATCTCCTATCAATGGATGTTTTTTGCTTGAGAAATGAACTCTTATTTGGTGTGTCCTACCAGTATCTAGTTTAC
>CAKVBE010000226.1 GCA_934725005.1 uncultured Rickettsiales bacterium
TTTAATGGTCATGATACAACTGTTAGAGATACGGCTAAACATTGTGGTCTTTCTAAGTCTACTGTTTATGTGTATTTAATAAGAATCATGCCTACTAATGATGCAATAAAGCAGTTACAAAAGAATAAGGCTGAACGGCATATTCGTGGTGGAGAAGCAACTAAAAAAATGTATTTGAAAAAACGGTCTTAATGACCGTTTTTCTATAATTTGTATAAATTCTTGATTACACATAAAACCTTATAACTAGTATTTTCAATGTTTTTAATGTATTATAACTTTTTAGTATATTTATAAAACTTTTTCTACTGCATTATTTATTGCATTATTTTATCATTTGATTTACAGTGTTTATTCTAATTAGATTAGCTATTTTGTTAAAAGTTTTATTAAATATTTTTATAACTATTTTTTCCTTCCAATTTAGTTTTTCTTTTACATCATTTAATGTTATTTCTTCTGTTTTTCTCATAAACAATCCCTTCCTTTGCAAATATTTTTTATTATTTGCAGTAAAGAGGTTATATTTCTTTTTTATTATACCCTTTCCATTCTTTTTTGTAAATATTTTTTTGAATTTTTTTGTTTTTTTCATAACAAAATTCCCCTCTTTCGTAAATATAATTTGACAATTTACTTTTAAGAGGTTATACTTAATTTGCAGTTATACTCTTTTGAGTAAATTGTTTTGTGAAAAGAGGTGCGTTGGATTTGCGGTCGTTAGCATCTCTTTTTTTATATTATATATACTTATTTTCTGCTTGTCAAAACCCGTTTTCGACAAAAAAAGCCTGTATGTATTGATATTACTACAAACTTTTTTTTAAAATTTTTTTATTCTTTTTTATGTCTCTGATTTTATTCTATTTCGTAATTCATGCCAATTTATTCCTGTTATGTATTTTATGCTTTCTGTACTTAATAATTTATTTTCTTTTGCGTAATTGTTCCATTCTTTTATTGTTGGATATTTTGAAAAATCTTTTGTTATTTTTTTTAGTGCTTTTATTGATTCTAGGTATTTTATGTACATTGTGTTGTCTTCTGCATATTGTGCTTCTTTTTCATAATATGAATTTACTAGTTTATCAAATTTTTGACTTATTTCTTTTGTTTCTTTTGAATTAAGTCCATATTTTTCTATTGCTTTATCTAGCTTTTTTCTTAATTTTTCGAATCTATCTTGCATATTAATCTCCTTTTGGCTAGATTTTATCATATTTTATTTTGTTTTAAAATGAACTCTCTATAGTATTTTTTGGCAAAAAAAGAACTATTGCTAGTTCTCTTTATCTTTATCCTTATTCTTTATCTTGTTTTTATTATAATTATTTGTATATCGTTTAATAGGATTATTATTTTCTAAAATTATATTTAGTGCATTTGTAAGATTATCTTTAAATAAATACTTAACTATAACTCTTACCAATACAAAAACTTCTGCTATTCCTCCTGTTATAAACAAATTAAATGTTGAATCTGAATAATCAAGAATATTTAGTCCTTTTAATACAAATATAAGTATTAAAGCAATTAATTCAATTGATAATATTATTATTAATATAACAGCATATTTTTGCCTTAAGTCTTGGTCTGTTCCTATATTTTTTATAAATAAATCAATTATTCTATCATTCATATCCCATTTTTTATTTATTTCATTTATAGGTATTATTTTTTCGTTGTCATTTTCATTTATTTTCGTCACTTTATCTTTTGAATCAAATAATTTTTTTATATTTTCTTTTGTTTCTTCTGCAGGAATATTTACTTTATGTTTCACTATAATAATCCTAACACATTAAGTCTTAAAGTCATTGAAGATATAGACACCTTAAATAATTGTGCTAATTCTAATATTGTACTGTTAGAATCATATACATTTTCCAATAGAGTTTTATTAACAAGTAGAGCTCCTGCAAAATATTCTACTTCTTTTTCTTCTTCATTAATTGTTTTGTCTATTAAATTAACATGTATTTCCTCTTTTTTTAGCTTTTCTTCATATAATATATAATATCCTAATTCCTCTGCAATAGTAAAACGTTTCTTTTCCATTGGGTCATTTTTATTTACAAGTATTTCGATTTTTTCCTTTTCTTTGTAGTATCTTATTGCTCCCGCTATTTTATTATCTATCTCTCCTTGATACACTTCTATGC
>CAKVBE010000227.1 GCA_934725005.1 uncultured Rickettsiales bacterium
AGCTGGTTATAATGAAAAAGGTTATTTTGGAGATCCTGTTGATATAGCGTTTTTAAAGTATGTAAATAGTAACGGATATAATATAAATGAAATTAAAAATAATTTTACAAATTTAAAATTATTAATGTACACTTCGGAAGCTAGATGTTCTGCAAGTTTTAATGAAATTAATGGTGATGTTTATGCTTTTGTAAAAGGTGCACCGGAAACAATAATTTCAATGTGTAAACAAGAAAACTATAGTGATATACTTAGTGAACTTGATAAATTATCAAATAACGGTTATAGAATTTTGGCTGTTTGTTATGGAAAAGTAGATAAAAAAGAAGATCTTAATAAATATAATATTAATGATTTAAAAGATCTTAATTTCTTGGCGCTTGTGTCAATGCTTGATCCGTTAAAACCAGAAGTTTTAGATGCTGTTAATACATGCCAAAATGCCGGTATTAAAATTGCAATGATTACAGGTGATAGCCCAAAAACTGCATATGCAATAGCAAGTCAATTAAAATTTGTAAACGATTTTGATGAAGTTAAAACAGGAATTGATATCAAAGAAGCGAAAGAAAAAGGTGATTCTTATCTTGATGAAATAACAAAAAATACAAAAGTTTATTCAAGAATGGAACCAACACAAAAACTTGATATAGTTCAATCACTTATAAGAAATGGAAATTTTGTTGCTGTTACAGGCGATGGTGTTAATGATGCCCCCGCTCTTAAAAATGCTAATGTTGGTGTGGCAATGGGAAAAAATGGAACAGATATTGCCAGAGAAAGCGCTGATATAGTTTTAATGGATGATAATTTTGCATCAATAACACATGCTGTTGAAGAGGGTAGAATAACATATAATAACATAAGAAAAGTTATATTTTTTGCAGTATCTTGCGGTTTACCAAAAGTTATTGTGTTTATTATAGCGATATTATTAGGATTGCCAATGCCATTTACTGCAACACAATTATTGTGGTTAAATGTTATGACCGAAGGTGTACAAAATATATTTTTAGCTTTTGAAAGATCTGAAGGTGATGAAATGAAGAGATCTCCAAGGTCACCAAGTGAGAGCATATTTAATTATGTCATGGTAAAAAGGTGTGTTATTTCAATAATTTTTATAACATTGGCTTGTATAATTAGTTATTATTATTCATTGAAAGTTTTGAATTTTTCAAAAATAAAAGCTTCTAGTATATTATTAATGTTGTTTGTGTTTATACAAAATATACATGTTTTAAACTCGAGATCTGAAAATAAATCTGTGTTTAAACATAGTTTTATGCAAAATAAAAAGTTGATATTTGGTATAATTGGAGCAACGAGCATTCATATAATTGCCTCATACACATCAATTATGGAAAAAATATTGAAAATAGAACCATTAAAGATAAATGAGATATTAATAGTATTTTTAATAGCTTGTGGATTAATATTTGTTTCTGAGTTTGAAAAATTTTTTAGAAAAAACAAAAAAATAGGTTGATAAAAAAGTTATTGTTTTAAAATTTTTGGCATCAATTTTTTAAAATTGATGCCAAAATTATTGCATTATAAATTTAATTGTTTTTGGCTTTAACTAATATTAATTGACTATTATTTAGGTGAATGTAGTATTTTATTTATTAACGTTATTAATGGTATGACTTATTATGTTTGATTTAAAAAATACCCTAAAAAGGGTCATTGTGCCAATCAGTCAAGATGGATATAAGATAATAATTATATCCTTTATTATAACTTTTCTTGTTGGAACAGTCTCGTCATGTGTTGGTTTAATATTTTTTGTTCTATCGTTATTTTGTATTTATTTTTTTAGAAATCCTGATAGAGTAATGCCTGACGATAAAAAAGCTATAATAGCACCGGCCGATGGTACTGTTGATGCTATAGCAAAAGTAAATCCACCTGAGGAACTTGGTTTAGATTCAGACAAGAATTGGACTAGGGTTAGTATATTTTTAAGCATTTTTAATGTGCATGTACAAAGAACACCAGTTGCTGGAACTGTGACAAAAATGCATTACAGAGAAGGAAAGTTTTTCAATGTTTCAAATGATAAATATAGTAAAGACAATGAAAGACAGTCTTGTGTTATTTTAACAAAAGATGGTGTCGAGATTCCCGTGGTTCAAATAGCCGGCTTGATTGCGAG
>CAKVBE010000228.1 GCA_934725005.1 uncultured Rickettsiales bacterium
ATTATGATTATTATATTTTGATTTGTCAATTTAATGCTTAGAAATTGTCTATAAATATTTGTTTAAGATTCATTTTATTTAATTATTATTTTAATAACTCCATTCGAGTTTTAGTCTAGGTTTTTAATAAATATTAAAATTGCAATAATTTTTTTATTTTTTCGTGCTAGATATATGTGGTATTTATGTTTAATATAACGTGTTATTAGTTATTTGTATCACATTTGATTAATTTATTTCGTCCTGATATTTTCTTCCTCTAATTCTTGTGTTGCTCTAATCAATGAATTTTTTATAGTATAATCATCTCCTTGATCAATTAGCCTCAATTGCTTCTCTGATGTATTAACTTTTTTTGTTGTAAACTGTTCTTCCCGTTTTATCAAAGCACAACCTTTTGATATAATTTGTTCTTTTAACAGTTCAAGATCAACTCCAATTATGTTATTATTCCAACATCATCATCGTTTATACGCTGTTTTTTGTTATACGTATTTTCTTATTTATCTATTTTATAGCGCCTTCTAATATTTCCTTTTCTTCCGAACAAAATTATATTTTCTTTTTTGGCCTGTTCAAATAATTCACTAGCTCCCTCAATATCACTCAACTGTTTTTCGAACTTATATAAGTCGTCGTATATTTTAACGGTTCCGTTTTCATAAATATTTATAACAGACTTATCACTTTTTTTTATTTGTTTGATTATTCTAACTTCTTGGTTATCGGATTGTTCTAATATTTTTATATCTGTATTGTACATAAATTATACTATAATGTTAACTGTTTGGTTTTACCATAGATTGATAATAAAATAAATCAACAAACACTCCTGTATAATTTTTTCAACAATAATTTCTAGCTCATTTACTTTATGGGTTATTTTTTCCATTTTACAGCCCCTCTCTGCACTCCTTTTTTTCTAAATGCAAATTCTATTTCTTCTTGAGCCTTGTTAAATAAATCCAGACTTTCTTTTTGATTCAAAACAACTTTTTTCAGCAACTTTGGATAAAAACGTTCAACACTCATGTTTTCATAAATATTTGTTATAATTCCGTCGTTGTCAACAACCTGTTTGATTATCCTAATTTCTTGGTTAGTGGATTGTTCTAATATTTTTATATCTGTATTGTACATAAATTATACTATAATGTTAATTATTTGGTTTTACCATAGATTGATAATAAAATAAGTCAATAAAGATTTTATATAACTTCTTTTGAAAATTGTTTTTTAATTTATTCACCTTATGGGTTATTTTTACATTTTACAGCTTTTCTTTGCACTATTTTAAATGTAAATTCTATTTCTTTTTGAGCTTTATTAAATAAAGCAATACTTTCTTTTTGATTCAAGACAACTTTTTTCAGCAAGTTTGGATAAAAACTTTCGAAGCTCATGTTTTTTATAATTTATCAATGATGTATTTTGTTTTGTAACAAATTTAACGATAAACTTCCCCAGTATTTTCTCTTTTTTTCTTAATAGCAAGATTAAGCCATTTTCGACCAATTTCAGAATCATTAATCACACGCTTTTGCTCAATTTTACCATTTGGTAATTTCATAGCAAGAGTACATGTGTCTATATCTATTGCAAGTATGGAACCATCACTAATCTTAAATCTAACCAATGGACTACCCTCAGCTATTGTTACATATTTAATCTCATCTACAGCGTCTTGTAATCTACGTTCAATTGATACATCTGACTGTACATTATACATAATGTTTATTCAATAATATTAAACTTAGCAATAATATATAATTGCAGTTTAATGAGTCAACATGTCAACTCATAAGCATAAGTTGTTAAAACATTATTTTATATTCAATATCCTATAAAGTGTATTTTACTTTATATATTGGTTTTAAAATGTCTTTTATGTATGAGCAAATTTTGTTATGTTATGCAATTTTATTATTAAAATTTTTCAAAAACATTCTTTGTACAATTTGACACTATCTATTTGATTAATACTTGTTGAAGAATTATTTAGGTTACTATTACTATTATCCGATTTAAACACTATAATCCCAAGTTACCTTGTATTGTTTTTTGCTTATCTCGCCGTTTTGATTGTTGTTTTTTTACGCTATCTATAAAACCTTGTGGTAATTGATCAATTAGTGCAGATAGACC